>CAZRQJ010000022.1:8550-18627 GCA_964602075.1 uncultured Planctomycetia bacterium | reverse complement strand
GAAGCCGCGTGAACGACCTGTTTCACGGTCTGTAATGATCTTGGCTGATGTAACTTCGCCGTAAGCTTCAAACATGGCGCGAATACTTGATTCAGTCGTCGTGTAACTAAGGTTACCTACAAAAATGTTCATTTCTACCTCAAAAAAATTCATCCCTTTTCTTTCACGAGGCAGAAGCTGGAAACAGACATACGCACCGGAAGCAGAAGGGCTTGGTTTATGCTACCATAAAAATTGATAATGTAAACATATTTGGCTTTAACAAAACAAAATTGCACATTCGTTAGTGTGTTAACTTGCAATCGTTGCAAGAGAACTTCTTAGGAAACAGATTAAACGGCTCTGTTTTTTTGAGCAATTTGTTTACAGATAACCTCCTTGGGGTAAAATGCAGCATCGTCGATTTGACGGCGTTGTTTTTAGAAAGGAGGTTAAATCAACAGTCGATGTTTGTTTTCCGTGATAAGGAAAGCAATAATTTTTGCGCACATACACATACAACCCGTACTTTAACGAGCAAGCATTGATGGATATCTCAAATTGAGTCGCTTATAAAAGGGTTGTCGCTCAAGGCACAGGTAACAGATCAGCCATCTTATCTCACCCTCTTCGAAAGAAGGTGTTCTTCAACACTTCTTTCGATAGTGCGATGATTGTATAGTTGGCGTTCATTTTTGAAACAGACTGAAAGTTATCTTTATGAAGAAGAAACGAAAAAAGGTTATCGCTAAAGGTGGTGTCGTTTCAGTTGAAAGGCGCGACTGGGCTTCATTTTGCGTGAGTTATCACGGGCGCGGCGCACATAAGTGTGCAAAAACATACACGCGTAAGACTAAGCATAGCAAACTAGAAAACACAGATTACTCTAAATGAAATAATTGGAGAGATTTAATGAGCAAGGATTTTTGCTTAAGTGACGGCATAGTAGCGCTCCGCCCAATCGAAGAATCGGATACAGATTTTGTCTGGAAGCTCGATCTTGAACCTCATCCGTTCGACGACAACAAGATGTGCCCAAGAGGTTTCGTAAAATCAGGATTCGACAAAGGCTATTTCTGGGGTGATAACTCTCGTGTATACATTATTGAGCTTCAGCAAATGGATGGCGGTCCGGTTGGCGTAATTGGGACAAGAATCCACAAAAAGACATCGCGGGTCAATATTGGCACAACAATTGCAGCGCGTTGGCGCGGGCGCGGTATCGGCACGCGCGCTAAACGACTTATATCGGATTACCTGTATCGAGCGTATAGCTGTCACAGACTTACCGCGGATACTTCAACATTGAACGTTCATTCTATCAGTTCACTAAAGAAATCGGGATTCGTACACGAAGGTACGGCACGTCGGGACAGATTCGTACATGGTGAGTATCGCGATTACGCGTACTTTTCGCTTCTGCGTAACGAATTTGAAGAAGCGCGCAAATCCTGGCAGCTTTCGGGCAATACGACTCCAATTGAGCCGCGAGAGATCGATGCATCGGACGAACCGCAGTATGTTATCAAGGGAAAGCTGATACAGATTCGTCCGATCGAGCCTGACCATATCCCGTTTATCTCTCGACTTTTCTCTTTTGCATTCTCATACAATCATCAGGATCTCTACTCTATTGATGAAATGAAAAAGGAACATGAAGGTGAGGATTCGTTTTGGGGTGATAAAAATCGCGTGTTTCTTATTGAAACGCACGAAGGTGTTCCAATTGGAAAGGTTGGTCTTTGGGAATACGATAAACAAAACAAATGTGTCGAAGTCGGCACTTTAATAATGCCAATGGACGGTCGCGGCAAAGGTTATGGAACCGAAGCAAAACTGCTTGCAATGGGATACGGGTTTGATGTATGGCCGCTCGAACGTATATATGCCGGAACTAACCAATATAATCGCGGAGCGCGATGCTCGCTATCACGTGCAGGATTGCGTTTATGGGGAGTAACAACCGGTGTGCAAATGGGAACACGCGTACCCGCAGGCGCAGCTGTTTACAGTGTTACGCGTGATGAATGGCTAAGTATACGCGAGGTGCGCGATGCATAAACTTGAGAATGTGACTTTGATACCGGTTTCTTCCGAATATGCTGAACCGTTTACGACGCTGCTTAACCGCGTCGTCTGGCGCGACAAGTGGGAAATTGAACGCTATAACGAAGTAGAAAAGAAGCTGAAAGAAGTTAAGTATCACGACTATAAAAAACCGCTCCTTTTGATTCGTCGGAACTCCGATGAGCAGTTTCTCGGTTACGTATCAGTACGTCTAGGCGAATTCGGTTCATTACCTAGTTTTCAAGCGTTTGCCGATCCAACCATCGAACTCGACGAGACGAGTTGGCTCGAAACTCTAGAATACACTTTGCGATTCTTGTTCGAGAAGTCGAACCAGTTTTGTATTTCAACATATAGTATAGTAGGTTACGACCCGCTTTTACCGCTTTACAAGCGAATTGGATTTACTTCCATCGGGATTGAACCTAAATCGCGATTCGTTCAAGGGAAATCTGAAGACATGGACGTTCTTGAATACATTTATGATAACCCATTTCCTCTTACAAGAGTCGATGTAAACGAACTTACAGGTGCAGGTGGAACACCGCCTGACTGGAGGTTATGTGACAGATAGTCGACGTTAGAATATGCGAACTGACCTTAGTTAAAGTTGTTGAATTCATTACATCGCCTTTTACTTTGCCTGTTTAGACTTGACATCGTTGAACTGTATTGAGCACGATCGCTAATCCCCGATGTCCACTTTTGAAATCGCGATCTAATTGTGAATCTGACTTTTGTATTTGAGTATGACCGAGTGGTAGTGTTATCCTAATTACAAACAGTTTTATCTCTATCTGGTTCAGGTAGAGGATATGGAACTTGAAAAATCCGAAGCGATGAACTACACACAAGCTCAACCTAGTTCCACTGCTTTCCATTCTCTACTCTCCGCACACAGTTATTGGGGGGGGAGAAGGGATAATTTTGCCTTATCACGCCTAATTCTGCTCCAGTTTTACAATTGCGCGCTATTCGCTGGAAATCCTGCGAGTTTCATGTATAATGTTTCGCTCGTGGGCCGGTGGCTCAGCTGGGAGAGCGCATCCCTCGCACGGATGAGGTCGTGGGTTCGAATCCCATCCGGTCCACTTTTTTTACGCTGTCAGTTTGCGACTCATCATTTTCAAGATATAAACTTATCGCCTCTTTAATATTTTCAAGCGCTTCCTCCCTCGTTTCACCCGCTGATACGCATCCAAAAAGATCGGGACACCAGACCGCCCAGTCACTCGATACCTGATCCTTTTCAAGAACAACTTAATGTTTAATGATCCACCTGCAAATTCAAAAGCGTCTTTCAACCCGATTATACCCTTTTAAAAAGCTCGTTGCGTTTTTATAATACTCTTTGTTTTATAGGGCTTTTTATACACTCACGCTTGAACCGATGGTATTCTTTATTTGCGCCCGTTTCTGGCGTGTAAAGACATATGACTAATCAGTTCACAACTAAAGATTTGACTATTGACGTTCAAACAGAAGCGCAGCAGCTTCACGAACGGCTTGCAGAAGTCAACTGGGGTATAGAAGCGTGCGAGATGATTGCACCACTCACGCTTGAGATAAACCGTCTCAAACGCGAGATGAACGCCGTCGTGCTTGCGCACAGCTATCAGACGCCCGATATCATTTTCGGTATCGCCGATTTTACGGGCGATTCACTTGGGCTGTCGAAAGAAGCGGCTAAAACACCGGCGGACACTATAATTTTCTGCGGCGTGCGGTTTATGGCTGAAACGGCAAAGATTTTATCGCCTTCAAAGCGGGTCCTTCTGCCCGCGCCGAATGCCGGCTGTTCTTTAGCAGAGGCGATAACCGCAGAAGATGTAAAAAAATTAAAGGCGCAATATCCCGGTGTGCCGGTCGTATGCTACGTCAATACGAACGCGGATGTAAAGGCAGAGTCGGACGCTTGTTGCACAAGCGGTAACGCTCTTGAAGTCGTGAATGCGCAGCCAGGTGATAAGGTAATTTTCATACCCGACAAACTGATGGCGGCGAATCTGCGCTCGATGACCGATAAGGAAATGATCGAGTGGAACGGAACGTGCATCGTTCATGAGGAATTCAACCCGAAATCCATCGATGAATGGAAAAAGCTTTACCCCGATATGCTCGTTCTCGCACATACAGAGTGCGACTCGTCGGTTGTTGAAATAGCGGATATGGCTGGTTCGACCGAGGGCATGATTAAGTTCATCAAAGAATCGAACGCCGAAAGGTATATGCTCATCACGGAATGCGGACTGTCGGACAGGCTGCGCGTCGAGTTCGAGGGAAAAAAGAAGTTTTTCGGTTCGTGTGTGCTTTGCCCATATATGAAACAGACGGAGCTACCGACGATACTCGAATGTATGAAGAATCCGAGTCCCGACCAGATTGTCGAACTCGACTACGATATTATCCGCCGCGCGCGACGCTCTATTGACCAGATGTTGGCGCATTGAGATTGGGGATTTACTGCTTTCTCTTAAACAATTCCTTGCAAAGTTCTTCTTTTGTAACATCCAAATGAGTCGCTACAGTTCGCAGAATTGAATCCAATGTTCAATTCGAAGATTTATATGATCGGGTATGGTTACATAATGTTCGCCATAAAGGTATGTTACGTACCGCATATGGCTACCAATTTGATATGAAAAACAGCACCCGTATTTCCCTAATAATTTACCTAGATGACGACCGGACAGATCTCGCGGCAGTTTCATACGGTTAATACTTCGTGTCGAACGAAGTTCAAGTGGATAACGCTTGGAATTTCCATTCTGCCTTCGAAGTGGCACTGCACGGCTTCCCTTACATTATCCCGCAACTCATCAAGCGTATCTGCTTCTGTAACAATCGACTCGCCTTGAGCCGTGGCGACATAACCGCCATCGTCCTCTTCAAATACTTCAAACTGGATTTCGCGCACTAACAGACACCTCGTGTTTATTATACCCGATGGAAAATTAAACCTCATCTGCTAAAATACGCCCGATGCCTCTAAAGGTTATAAGGGCTTTATTAGAAATTTACTTTTGGCTCATTATCAATGTGTTCATCCTTGATAATGCAAAAGTTTTCAGTAGCCTTGCTTGGGTCATGATTTACTGGCATAAAAGCGGGGTATGGAATGTATCCGTTATCAGCGTAAAAGATGTAACCACTAGCATCCATTCGTTTTTTCTTATGGTTTTGCTTGCACTATTAGCACATCTTTTAACAAAAATCTGTGCGAAAGTAGATTTGTTAGTTTCTCAAAAATAGTATCAAACACCGATAGATCGCATTTGATGGGTCTGGATATTTTACAGACTGGATCCGGTAATGGAGATAAGAATGAGTACAACCATTAGAAAAGTTCTAAACGCATACTGGATTGTAGCTATCCTTGGTTTCTTTTTGAATATGGTCTATTCGGTGTTGCAATATATCCAATTGTATGAATCCGCCGACACATATCGGACAATGTATTTCGCGAATATCCTCGAATCAACGCTTCGAACCGCATCGTACTATTTAATATACGGCATAGTCGGCGAATGCTTGTTCCATATCAGCGAATCGCTTGGATTGCTTGCGAAAAAACGCAGCGAAGAAAGCGAACAGCAACAAACATTAGAAATCGAAACTATTAATCCAGACCCATTTCTGTGAGAAGTGCACGGGCAATAACAAGGCGTTGGATTTCGTTTGTACCTTCGTAAATAGTTGTGATTTTAGAGTCGCGGAAAAAACGCTCCGCTGGAAAGTCTGTCGTATAGCCGTATCCACCAAGTATTTGAACGGCACGTTCCGCTACCCATACCGCCGCCTCACTTGCGAACATTTTCGCCATCGCGCTTTCCATCGTGTGTTTCAATCCCTGCTCTTTCATCCACGCGGCTTTATAAACAAGAAGGCGCGATGCTTCGATTTTCGTGCGCATTTCGGCGAGATAGTTACCTATTGCCTGGAAGTTGAGAATTTTCTGGTTGAACTGCTCACGCTCGTTGGCATATCTCACAGCACATTCGTATGCGCCCTGCGCGATTCCGAGTGCTTGCGCCGCGATGCCGACGCGCGAAACGTCGAGTGCGTTGAACGCAACTTTTATGCCACCGTTTAATGGTCCCATTAGGTTTTCGCTTGGGACTTCGCAGTTTTCGAACACTACTTCAGCGGTGTCGCTTGCGCGTATACCGAGTTTGTCTTCAGTTTTACTGACAGTAATCCCTGGCCATGTTTTTTCGACTAAAAAACAGCTGATACCCTTTGCAGGTTTAGCATTAGGATCGGTGCGAGCAAAAACTACAAGCAGGTCGGCTATTTTGCCGTTTGTAACCCACATTTTAGTGCCGTTCAGAATATACTTATCGCCTTGCAATTCTGCTTTGCATTTCAGACTTGCTGGGTCGGAGCCTGCGCCGGCTTCGCTCAAGCTGTAAGCAGCGAGCCATTCTCCGCTCGCCATTTTGGTAAGGTATTTTTGTTTTTGCTCTTCAGTGCCCCACGTGGCAATCGTCTTTCCTGTCAATCCTGCGTGAACAGCCATGCAAACAGCGAATGAAGCATCGCAGCGAGAAAGCTCTTCTATGACGATGCTTTCAGAAATATCGTCGAGAGGATTACCGCCGTATTCTTCTGGAATTGTCATACCTGTAAATCCAAGTTCGCTCCATTTCTTCCATTGTTCGCGCGCGAACGTCTTGTTCTTATCACGTTCAAGAGCACCTGGCATCAACTCGGTTTCGGCAAATTGACGTACAGTTTCGCGCACCATCATCTGATCGTCTGTATAACCAAAGTTCATCTAACCCTCCAAAAGTGACGTTTTTAGCGAACAGGCAGATTATAGCACCACTTTTTGAGTGCGAATACCAAAAGTACACGAATCGTTTACATTAAGATTCACAAGCGGGTTGTTTATTAACAAGCTCCAGTATTATGTTTACAGCTGTTACAAGTGAATTATCACAAATCAGCTTAGCGCGAACTTCATTCAGGGCTTGGATCATCCGAGCGCGTTCATCGGATTCATATAAAAGATGGCTCAACTCAACACTAATTCTATGTGGATTGAACTTACCGCCAATCAATTCGGGCACAACTGCTTGATTCAAAATTAGATTAGGCAATCCATAAAACGGGAATCTAAAATTTAGGAGGTTTTGTGCGAGCCATGCTTGAACGCGCGAAACCTCGTAAACCATCACAGCGGGGGTGCAAGCGAGCGCGGCAAGATGCAGTACAGTGCCGCTTTTGGCAATAAGCGCTCGCGAGTTTACAACGACATCGGGGGTATGTGTCGAATCCAATATTGTGCATTTATTGGTTAGTCCAGAAAATGAAATTGCATTTCTAAGTTGAGGTAAATATTCGTTCTGTGCAACTGTGAAAACGTAATGTAAATCTCTGTATTGAAGGTCGAGTTCATTAATCGCTTTTATTAAGGTAGGCATCATGCGTTTGAACTCGTCGCGTCGGCTTCCAGCAAACACACCGACCCATTGTTTATCCGCTGGTAACGGCGTATCAGCCCTCGTGCTATCCACAAGATCCGCTTTCGATAGAGCATTGTTTATTAACTCGATCATCGGATGCCCTATATATGTGAATGGAAGATCAAGCTTCTTGTACGCGTCAAGACTTACTGGATATATCAGTATGAAGTGGTCAATCAAATCCTTCATATCCGCGAAACGCTTTAAGTTCTTAGGATCGCTGAAGAAACTGGCATCAAAGCAACTCTCCCAACGAACCGGCGCAATGTAATAAACAATTTTTCCTTTATATCCTTCTTTACGTAGACTCGATGCCAATCTAACGTTCAGCGCACGACTATCCACAAGTAAGACGACGTCGGGATTTCGGTTGAGCAAATACCTTGTAAAAGCTCGAAGTATTCCTGTTGGTGTTGTCTTGCGTTTACACATTAACCGGAACAAGCTCGATAAACCTGAACCAATGCCGATCGAACTAAACATCGCGATATCTTCGAATAGCTCGGTTCCAAATTCGTGTAGGCGCATACTTCCCAAGCCGAATGTTACAAGCTGCTCTCCTTGTTGCCTAATTTTCGACTCGATGCTCTTTAGCAGAAGTTCTGCGTGATGTTCACCGGACAAATCAGTAAGTGATATGCCAACTCTCATTTGAAATGACGCTCGACTAAACTCATTTCGGGATTCCTATCACAGAATTTGTCAGATATGATTCTACCGAGGCGAGTGCGACATTAAGCGTATAGATTGAATCTTCAGCGCTAACTATCGGCGGGATTCCGTTGGTTATACTGCCGATAACGCTCTGTAACTGCCGCTTTAGGGGTTCGACCTCTTCATAAGGAACGACTTCAATGAGTGTTTCTTCCCATAGTTCGATCTTTCGAGTAATCAAGTCGGCAAGCACAAGCCCCTTATCGCCGGTCACAAGCATCTTACGCATTCGAAACGGCATCAACCAACAAAGCTCGACCATTCCCGTTCGTCCGCTCGAAAATTTGAGCGTTAAGCTTGCGTGATCTTCGAAATTCCCTACCTTCCTTTTACCGACGCAATAAACGCATTCAGCACGCTCGCCGTACAGGTTCGATATCATATCTATATCGTGAGATCCGAGATCGAGAATGATTCCCACGTCAAATATTCGAGCATTCATTTGTCCTATTCGCATATTCGATATGGACATTACTTCGCCGATTCTTCCGTTGTCGATTATTGTCCTTACAGCATCTACTACAGGATTAAATCGCTCGATGTGACCTACGAAAACAAGTTTATCTGCTTTCTGTGCAGTGTTAGCAATCGCAGTCGCTCCCTCGAAAGAATTCGCTATCGGTTTCTCGATCAAGACATGCGCTCCAGCTTGGATGGCAGCGATCCCTACTTCTTCATGAAGCGAAGTGGGTACTGCAACGACGACTAAATCGAGCTGCTTTTCGAGAAGAGCATGATAATTTAAATGATACGCGCATCTGTATTTATCGGCAAGTTCACTTGCTCGCGTCTCGTCTGTATCTGCAATACCGATTAGCTCGATACACTCATTCTCGGCAAGCACACGCACATGATGACGGCCCATGCTGCCAACGCCAATGACACCGCTACGAATCTTTTCCACGCATCAATTATAAGGCAGGCTTACAATTATCTACAACTCTTTACTTAAATCCGTAAAGCTGTGAAAACTTCATCTGATATAATGCGATTGTGTCAACAAGAACAGCTGCATATAGACTCGTACCTAAACCGAAATCAGTGGCAAACGATGACTTATCACTCGACACGCTGATAATCGACGTTCCGTTCGTCGCATTAGATCTTGAAACAACAGGAAGCAAACCGCCACTAGACAGAATAATCGAAATTGGCGCTACGAAGATTATTGATAACAAACTCGATTCTTCTTTTCAACACTTCATAAATCCAGGCAGGACGATACCGCAGTTTGTATCGCGTTTGACCGGCATTGACGAAGACGATCTGCTGACAGAGCCACATTCGCACGATGTTCTTCCATCTTTCCTAGATTTCCTTGGCAATTCAGTTATAGTCGCACACAACGCACCTTTCGATCATAAGTTTCTTCAGAGCGAGATATTAGAAATGTTGGGTGTGACCATACAGAATCCTGTGATTTGCTCGTGTAAACTCGCTCGAAAAATACTACATTTTCTTCCGAGCAAAGGACTTGATGCAATAACAAATTTCCTTGGAATACATGTAAACGGGCGTCATCGGGCAGCCGGAGATGCGGAAGCGACAGCAAAGATTTTCGTGATATTTCTGAAATACCTTAAAGAGAAAGGTATCACGACTCTTGGCGAATTGCTTGAATATCACAGGCTTGGGAAGTAACTTATCAGTTACACTCGCTTAAAAACCACGATCCATTCTTGCTCTTAGACGCTTAAAATGGCGAAGATAATCGGTCTTCAACTTTTGAAGCCTAAGTACATAGCTTGGGTGCCAAGTAGAGAAATACAACTGTCCATGATTTATTATAAACCTGCCAGCAACATCTCCCAATTTGTATCTCGACTCAAAAAAAAATGCTAATGCAGGC
>CAZRQJ010000022.1:3161-8540 GCA_964602075.1 uncultured Planctomycetia bacterium | reverse complement strand
ACCTAATGTAACAATGACTTTAGGACGAATGATAGCTAATTGCGCTTGCAAGTACGCCCTGCATTCGTTAACTTCGTTTGGCAGTGGAGTGCGGTTTTCTGGCGGTCTACACTTCACAATATTGCCTATAAAAACTTGGGATCTCTCAATACCTACAGTATTTAGCATCGTTGTAAGTAGTTGCCCGCTCCTCCCCACAAAAGGTCTCCCTTGTTGGTCTTCTTCGGCACCTGGTCCTTCACCGACAAAAAAAATTTCAGCTTCGAGGTTTCCTTCTCCTGGCACTGTATTGTTGCGCGTTTCGTGTAAAGAACATTGACAACATTCAGCAATTACTGCGTTTAGTTCGTTGAGTGATTGCATAAACATTAATTGTAACATCTCTTGCTGAACAATGAACTTCGTGGTAACATTGAAAGTTCTATGGCGGGATAGCTCAGTGGTAGAGCAAACGGCTCATAACCATTAGGTCACGGGTTCAAATCCCGTTCCCGCTATACTGACATATATGATATTGCAGTCTTACAAAGTTATAAATCCCGAAAATTCCCTAGCGTTACACCGCGCAATCGAAGACCATTCAATATGCGCTCATCTGTGAGCACTTTCAGTTCAATTTCTCTTTCCGAAGAGTATGTGCTCGTAGTACTTAATGCTACTGTGTTGTATCCAACATGGCACATTATTTCAAAGGTTTCAAAGTTTGATCCATCTACGATTTCAAAAAAGCGGTCAACAGATAGGTTTTCTCCACCATAGAATTCGCGCGAAAACCCATCTGTTGTTGAAATATTCATTCTTTTCAAATGTTGCCTAACTGCATCGTCACATGTGCGAACGGGAACGCCTCGTTTCAATGCAAAAGCCGAAACTACAGCTAAAACAGGCGCATAAGCGTGAATGTGATGGTGACTATCTATATGTGTGGGTTCGATGCTACGCGATACAAGAAAATCCCATTGCGCTTCAAGCTCATCTTCAATACAGCCTAACGGTAAGTCTTCGGGATTGCGCCTTGCAAAGCACCCTCTACTGTCAAGAAAAACACTACTCCAAAATGATAATGGTTGTCCATATGTAAGATTGAAATGCAGCCCTGCAGGTAGGCTTAAATCCACTAGTCCTTGAACCTCGTCTTCCGTCACAACGTTAGACAACACTGTTGTGCTTCTAACGACTCCACAATTCCATGCATACAAAATTCCCCTTGATATTTCAGGCGTCCTACCGTAATCGTCCGAATTAATGATTATTAGTTTATTTGTCATTGTTCGGTTCTTTGTCTTTAGTTTTCCGTTCTAAATATTTACGAACAGCTTCTACCGTTGCTTCGGCGTTTTTTACAATAATATCGTTCGGTTCTTCTTTACTGAAAGCGTAATGATAATAGATTTCCGCAAACTCGCTCAATGTTACTGACAAGCCGCGTGCTGACATCGCAACTTGCCGTAAATATGTGCGACCAGTCTGGTGGGGGGATCTGAAATAACCGAAATGCTTCAACATACTTTCAATTTCATAAAATGCTCTAACAACATCGTTCTTCGGTATATGCGGCTGCTCGCGTTTGGGTCGTCTGCGCCAAATACTCCAAATTAAGAAACCCGTTAACATCGTTAATATTCCAGAGCTAGTTACACTGTTATCTACCGCCACTTCGTAGATTCGTTTTGCTAAGGTGACAAAGAATAACTTTGTAGCTTCTTGCACTCCTCTCGGATCAATAACAAATAAGTTCTGAACATAGTCAAATATTGCAGTAAAAAAGCCTTTTATTTCACCGGTACTCAAGAAATCGCTTGATGCCGGAGTAGGGTCGAATGCAACCCAGCCGAATCCGTCGAAATATACTTCCGTCCATGCGTGCGCGTTTTTCGTTGAAACAACGAAACCGTTTCTTATGAAATCATAGCGTCCCGGTGCGAAACCCGTAACAACTCGTGTCGGTATATCGTTGATTCTGCAAAAAACTGCAAACGCATTAGCGAAATATTCGCAATAGCCTTTTTTTGATTTGAAGACGAAGTGGTAAGCGGCATCCATCTCCGGCACTTCGACTTCCACAGTTTCGCCAGTTTGCGGGTCAGTGCGCCTGACTTTTTTCATAGGAAGTTTCGGGTACTCCAGCGAATATTCAAACTCCCCGGAATTCACAAAGTAATCGTAAATATTGACTACTTTGTCGTAAGGGAGCGTTGCTGGTACGGAACCGCTTCCAGCCGCTACAGTCTGAGCCAATTTCACGAGCGGATCTCGCTCTGGCTCAAGCTTGTTTATTGTTTGCGGTAACTGTGTGTAATGATCGCGGATTTCTTTAGGCACATTGTTTGGAGATTCACGAAGCTTAGCAGGCAAAATACTTGGCTTCAAAACCAATAACTTGTAGTGAATGTCTTTTGGGAAATACGCCATATATTCTTCGTTGCGCGCTGCGTTAACGATACTGAACGAATCAATTACAGGATCGGCGTATCTATCGTTGTCTCCCGGTGTTCGTTCCTTTCGTGGCGAGACATCTTCAACGCGGAATGCTTGATATGGAGAAAAGAAAACCGCAACATAATTCTTCAAAAAAGTCACTTCCAAGTGTTGCGTCGTGTACTTTAAGTCAGTAAATTCAGCCATACTTTGGGACGAATAAATATTGCGGTCCATAACGTATATGTATCTTTTGGAAAACGTATTTTTCAGCGCTATAGAAGGGAAATCGACCAAAGGAAGTGGTTCGACGTTACCCATTATTCCCGAAACTGGAATACCTTTCTTGATTTTTTCCATCTCTGCTTCTGTGAATCTCGGCCGATGCGTATAATCGGCAAGCTGCGATTGTTTCCACTTAACGCCATCATAAACATCGAACACTTTGCCACGCATATAATCGTTCAACGTACTCCGAACGAGCAATACAGGCTCGTCCTTAATATTCACACGCCCACCTTGTGATAAGTCGAACTGGTCACTAAATCCACTAGACGAACTTCGTTGGTCAATTTGTTCGCGTTCTAGAAGTGGAATATCTTCCTCCTCGTAATTCGTTAAAATATTACTAGTTGGAAGACGAAAACGCGGATTACGAACAGTAGTGCTGTGTGGAACGATCATGTAGATGAAAATGCTTGCTGCTAATACGGCGAAAGTGGCGCGCCCTGCTAGGTAGATAATTGATGCCGCAGCTCCTAACTCACTAGCTAAAAAAGGAATTCGCTCCGACAGACTCAAGTTATTCGAGATGTATAGACTTGCAAATCCACAAAAAACGAAAAAGGGAAGTATAAACATCAACTTCACATCGTAACTTGCGACGCTAGAGAGGAGTAGTATCACAAGACTAGCTGCCAATATCATACGGTGATCGCGCTCTGTAAACGCTCTAAAGCTGTAAAGCGTGACAAGCATACCGAGCAAAACCCCTAAATCCGTACCCCATGTTTGTGGATTAGAGAGTACCTTTGTAATGTAGTAACCGAAAATCGAAATCGCTATAATGTCGAGCAAAACAATCACAAAACGGTGATAACCTGCATATAGGTTGTAACTAAACACAAAACCTAACACAACCGCCGAACTCAACGCCAAGTTCAAAAAGAGATCATCGTTTGCTAAATACAGAAGTTGGATACCGATAACTGTTGCTATGCATGTGAATACGTAGAGCCAACCGCGACCTGGGACTCCCTTTATATGCACGAATAATGATTCCGAATTGTTGCCTGACATCCGATTAACTTGCTTTAACCTCCCGTCTCATTTGACGTAGTATTCTTTCTGTAGTTCGAGGTAGATCGTCGTCCTTTTCAATTCTGTAAACTAGATATTCAGCAGATCCTTCAGCTCTTGGCGTCTTTGCAAACGGCATCCCTGTTTCATAGCTTTTCGAATCAAAGTGAATGACCGTAAGTTTCTTAAACCGTCCATTCAGCTGCGAGAAAATGCTCTTATCTGCAACCTTGTAACTTGGCATAAATACAAATAGGTTGCTCTGCGGAGGTACAAGTTCTACAACCCATTTCATCTCTTCAGCAAGTTGAACGTTTGTACCCATGCCTACACGCGCTAAGTCTACTGATAGGTCCGACAAAAACTGCCTTCCTGAACCTGCTCGTGAATAGTGCCCAGATTCGTCTCCTAATTGAGTAAAACTAACTTCATAACCAGATAAAATTGCAGCTTGCGAAAGGGAAATGATAATTCTTAGCGAGTCTTCAAGCGGAGTGCGCTCATTGTCACTACCTTTGCTCATATCTGGCGAATTAAGAAGAAGGAATGATAATGTGCTAGCCACGTTCAGTTCAAATTGCTTCGTTATCAGTTCGCTATGACGTGCGCTCGATACCCAATGTATCTTACGCATCCCGTCCCCATCTCGGTATTCGCGAACGCCAAGGAACTCGACAGATTCGCCGGGTTTTGCGATCGTAGCTGCTTCATCTTTCGGTCGCGCGCTGACGCTTTCGAGCGACTGCAACCGGATATTAAAAGGTACCGGAACAACAATCAACTCTGTGTAAACATCTACAAGCCGTTCATGCTTAAAGAAACCAAACGGATCTCCGCCCCAAAAGTAGAAAGGTCCGATTCGCCAGTCACCACGAAGAGTAGGCAGCGCTTCATAAGTAAGTTCTATCTCACTATTTCCCTTGACACTCACAAAACACATTTCTTGATAGCCAGCCTCACGACTCGCAGCAGGGAAATAATCAAACCCTATTACACTGAATCTAGGCCATCTGCTTGTATTGACAAGCGTAACATTTACGTTTAGTGGTTGCCCGATTAATGAAATGCGAAGATGTTCGCGCCTTATTGTTAAACCTATACTGGAAATTAACGACCAAAAAAAAATAAGGATGATGCTTGTAAATATGAAAACCGCCGTATAAACAAGTAGGTGAGTAGTGAAAATCACACTAACGCTTGCGCTGAATGCAGATAGAAACATAGTAGCAATCGCTGTTTTGCTTACCATTATTCGTTGAATCCCCCATTTGATCGAGAGAAACCGCCAAAGCATTGCCCACGTGACTAAAACAAATAGCGCTGTTACGGAATAAATAATCAGATCGTAGTCATTTCTTACTATAGCGATTGCTAGAAATAGTAGATCAAGTATGAATAATATAATTAGAGTAGGACTGAGCACAGTCCTCACCTACTCCGTTGGTACCGGTAGTCGCGAGACAATATCGTCGATCACTCTTCGCGAGCTAACACCGGATATTTGAGATTCAGTTAACAAGAAAAGTCTGTGTCCCAAGACAATCGGCGCCATTTCTTGAATGTCGTCGGGTACAACATAATCTCGTTTGGCTACTAGTGCTGCCGCTTGAGCTGATCGCGCCAATCCCAAGGAACCACGCGGACTGCATCCAACCAGAACAT
>CAZRQJ010000022.1:0-3111 GCA_964602075.1 uncultured Planctomycetia bacterium | reverse complement strand
ACTTTCTAATCGACGGTGTTATATGAACCTGTTTCACAAGTTCGCGTAATGCATAGATGCGCTCGGGACTAATAACAGGCGCAATCTCTTCGATAGGGTGGCATACCTGTTGGCTCTCTAAAATCGCAATCTCCTCTTTGTCTGAAGGATAGCCAATTCGGACTTTCAATAAAAATCTATCGAGTTGAGCTTCTGGAAGCGCATAGGTTCCTTGGTGCTCTATTGGATTCTGTGTCGCTATAACGAAAAAAGGCGCGGGTAGTATATGACTAATACCATCGACGGTAACTTGCCGCTCTTCCATCGCTTCAAGCAAAGCCGATTGAGTTCGAGGGCTCGTGCGATTGATTTCATCCGCAAGCACAACGTTAGCAAAAACGGGACCGGGTTTGAAGTAGAACTCGCCCGTCCTTTGGTTGTAAACCATACTACCCGTTAAATCGCTTGGCAGCAAATCGGGAGTAAACTGAATCCGCTTGTAATCTAGCTTGAGACTTTTTGAAAGTGCGCGGCTCAACATTGTTTTCCCGACGCCCGGCACATCTTCTATTAGAACATGTCCATCTGCGAGAAGCGCTATAAGAAGATATTCGATAACGCGACGCTTGCCGAAAATAACCTTTTCGACATTCGCAATAACATTCATTAGGTCAGAAGAAGCTTCAAGAACTTCAGCCGTTGCAACTTGAATTAAATCCTTTGCCATGTTGAAGTGCGATTATACCTTATGAATTTGAAACAAGTTCGTTAATCCAGCAAAAACACAGATTTCAATCGAATATTACAACGTAAAAGTGTAGAATGTGTTCGATGGATTTAGTAAAAATTTTCGATTCAGCTCCTACTGACGCGACGGGCGTGAACGAATATCTAAGAAAATTGGGAGTGGCGGTTGAGTTAAATGAAACACACGCTGAAATTATGATTAACGAGTTGAATCGCTATAATCGGTTACTCGGTCTTTCAGGTGTTAAAGAAAGAAATGAGGTTTTCGCAAAACACTTTTACGAGTCCGCATTACTTGCTGCAATTGTTGGCGACAAATGTTCCGTGAGATGCAATTCTTGCGATTTAGGTACGGGTAATGGATTCCCCGGACTTGTGCTCGCTTCGATATTCAACGATTGGAAGTTCACATTCATTGAATCGAGTTCTAAACGAGCCGCTTATCTCGAAAACTTAATAGTTGCGATGAAAATTAAAAACGCTGTTATTGAAAATATTTTTCTCGATAAACTTCCGAACTATTTGCGTTCAAAGTTCGATATTGTCACTCATCGCGCGTTCGCACCTTTAAGACAGACGTTGAAGTTAGTTTCTTTGATAGGCACAGAACGGCATATCACTGCGGGATTTCTTACTGAGAAACCTATCGATTCAAACTTGAACAACTATGGTTACAAAATAGACAAACTGATTGAATACAGAAATTACAAAAACCAAGTCCAGTATGTTTATTCTGCGAGCTTGAAGGCTATTTGATTGCTCTGTTCAGTGATTTAAGCCGCCATGGCATCTCTTTGTAGCTTGTAAATTAAAAGTGCATCTCGACTCGCGATGCTATAATCCGCTTGTGCGTATAATGGCTTTAGCAAATCAAAAGGGTGGAGTAGGTAAAACAACTTCCGCTGTAAACATCGCTGCTGGGCTCGCTCAATTAGGCAGAGCTACAATGCTTATTGATTGCGACCCGCAGGCTAATGCGTCGACAGCGTTAGGGTTTTTCGAGTCTTCTATCAAAAATCCTTTTAATGAATCCGCGTACTATCTTTTTACCGACGATGGTGATATTGCTCAAATTTCATTAAACACTCAATTTCCAAATCTTATGCTGGTTCAAGGTTCGCGTGAGCTTGCCGGTCTTGAAATTGAGCTTGTCGATTTTGACAATCGTGATTTGAGACTAAGAACTACTCTCGATCGCCTGTCTGACCAATTCGACTTCATTGTTATAGATACTCCTCCCTCTCTCGGGCTGATCACGCTTAACTGCTTAACAGCAGCCGACGAAATCGTCATACCTGTTCAGTGTGAGTTTCTATCACTAGCGGGGATAGCTCGCTTGATGGATACAGTGCGCACGATCCAATCCACTTCAAATCCGTCACTAAGAGTATCCGGTGTTGTTGGAACGATGTATGATGGAAGAACAAATTTATCTAAAGAGGTTGTTGACGAACTAGGCAAACATTTTCCTGGATTAGTTTTCGATACGATTATTCCGAGATCGGTTAGAATGGCGGAAGCGCCGAGTTACGGACTGCCGATAGTGGATTATGCACCTGCCAGCACTGGCTCCGTGGCATATATTGCGCTTGTTAAAGAGCTATTGGAGCGTTAGCTGACTTTAAGAAGTTGTTGCAACAATTTTTGATAACTTATTTTGGAATATGACAGAAAAGAAAAAAAACGAACGTGAACCAAAGAAAAAGCGAGCCTTAGGGCGAGGACTCGACGCGCTGATGACACCACCCGTAAGCGACACTTTTCCGGTATCTGAACCACACAAAGAACATCATGCTGATGGACTGCGTGTGGTGTCTATACCTACTCGAGACATTCATCCCAACCCAAACCAACCGCGCAAATTTTTCGATGAGGACTCTCTTGAAGGTCTCGCTCAATCAATAAAGACTCAAGGCGTTCTTCAGCCATTACTCGTGAAAAAAATAACATCGGGTTACGAACTAATCGCTGGTGAACGAAGACTTAGAGCCGCTAAAATAGCAAAACTTTCAGAAATCCCTTGTATTGTAAGAGAAATTGACGGTAGAGGCGGATTAGCGGCATCACTTGTTGAAAACTTACAGCGCGAAGATTTGAATCCTATTGAACTAGCTCGCGGTGTTCGTGAAATGCAAGAAAAACTTAACTTAACCCAACAAGAAGTTGCTATTGAGCTTGGCATGTCGCGTCCGAATATTGCCAATACCTTGAGGCTTCTTGATTTAACCGCTAGTGTACAGGCTATGGTTGAACACGGTGAGCTAACCGCTGGCTCCGCTAGATCCCTTGTAATCCTGCCTGCTGAACTACAAATTCACACAGCAGAAAGAATCGCGATTGACGGACTGTCAAAATCGAACGGTCGCTAGAACTGCGACGACTTGA
>CAZRQJ010000021.1:4247-18950 GCA_964602075.1 uncultured Planctomycetia bacterium | reverse complement strand
CGACGTGGAAAACTGTCATCCTCCGAAATCGCTCCATATGGTTCGTTCAATTCTTGATGCGTTTGAAAAGGGCGAGCGTGATGTCAGTGAATTCTGGATTGAGTTTCATGGCAAATTTATCTACATACGTTACTTCGCCGTGCGTGACGCGAAAGGACGATTTAGAGGGACGATGGAAGTAGTACAGGATGTTACGCACATACGTGAATTAACAGGCGAACGCCGTTTGCTTGACTGGACATAGTCTTAACTTTGAATTGAACGCGATCATGTTTCAGTGCGTTTCTCTAAAAGCAAATTGATGTTTTTGTTCTTGCTTTTTCATGATAAACGCGTGATATTATGAAATTTTCAATGTTCAGAATGAGGGGCGTTTATGAGTGAGTTAAAGTACGAAATCAAAGGTACGGTACACCAGATAGCTGTTATTGAGCTAGAGCACGGACAACGTGTGTTTTCAGAGACGGGTGGAATGATCTGGATGGATCCCACAATCGAGATGGAGACTGCGATGCCTGGCACACAAAAAGGTCTTCTAGGCGCACTTGGCGGAGCTCTTTCACGTGCTGTTTCGGGTGAGAGCATTTTCTTGAACTACTTTACAGCAAAAACCGGAGCAGGAAGAGTTGCATTTGCTTCAAGTTTTCTCGGAAATGTCATCCCAAGGAAACTCGAAGCGGGACAGAGCATCATCGCGCAGCGTGGCGCATTCCTTGTCGGACAGGACGGAGTTGAGCTGAAGATGGAGTTTACGAAAAAACTCGGAGCTGGGTTTCTTGGTGGTGAAGGCTTTATCCTTCAACGCTTGACCGGCCCAGGAACCGTTTTTCTTGAAATTGACGGCGAGGTGACAATGCATGAACTTGAGCCTAATCAAATCATCAAGGTAGATACCGGTCATCTTGCTGCTTTCGAAGACACCGTTCAATACGACATCGAGTTCCAGAAGAACATCAAGAATATGCTATTATCGGGTGAAGGACTAGCATTGGCTCTTCTCAAGGGACCTGGCAAGGTGTGGCTTCAGAATCAGACGATTCAGGGATTAGCAGGACTTTTGAAGCCGTTTTTCCCCAACAAGAGTAGTTAGATGGTATAAATTTCGATTGAGGCATGTCGATATCGTTTAAAACTCTCAACGCGTGTTCGTTGATGATATAATTCGGCATCATTCCCAAGCACGGTGTTTGTTATGGCTAAGTTCACATATGTTGTTCGCGATAATTCTGGCAAGAGCATCACAGGCGTTATGGACGCTTCTGATAAAAACGCGGTTATTTCTAAGTTGCACGAAAGTGGATATACTATCCAAAAGGTTTCGGAGGGAGGATCAACGGCAGCTTCGAAGGCTGGACCTGATCTTATCGAGAGATTAACCGGGAAAGTGACAATTAGGGAAGTCGCGGTTTTTTCAAAACAGTTTTCTGCGATGATTAACGCTGGTATCACGATGATGCGGTGTTTACGCGTTCTTGAGAGTCAAACAGACAACAAGATATTCAAAGAAGTAATTGCAAAAATACGAGATGCTGTAACAGGCGGATTACCGTTGTCGCAAGCTCTATCGCAACATCCAAAAGTATTTCCGCGGTTGTATGTTGCAATGATAAAGTCGGGTGAGGAGTCCGGCTCGCTAGATAAAACGCTCTTTCGACTGGCGACACATCTTGAGAAAGAGGTTAATCTAAAAGATGAAATTAAGTCCGCGATGACATACCCTGCAGTGATCGCAGTCATGATGGTCGTTATTGTGTCGATTCTAATGGTTTTTGTTATTCCAACATTTGAACGAATGTTTGAAGGATTGGGCAGCGCTCTTCCGGTGCCAACAAGAATCCTAATGGCTATATCGAAAAACATGAAGAGTTTTTGGTATTTATACATTGCTGTAGTTTGTTTCGGAATACCTTTTGCGTACAGAACTTTCTATGCCACTCCCCCAGGTCGTTTGCTGATTGACAAAATTAGGTTAAAGGCTCCTGTTTTCGGATTATTAAACCGTAAAATAAGCGTAGCTCGTTTTACGCGTACACTCGGTACTCTTTTATCTAGCGGTGTTCCAATCATCGGAGCCCTTTCAATTGTCGAAGAAGTTGCTGACAACGTAATCATTGAAAACGCAATCGCGCGTGTACGAAACAGCATAAAAGAGGGCGAGACAATAGCCGCTCCGCTTGAGCAGAGCAGTGTTTTCCCTCCTATGGTCACGAACATGATAGCTGTAGGCGAAGAATCTGGTGCTTTGGATGAAATGCTGAACAAAGTCGCCGACTTCTATGATGCAGAAGTAGAGGCAATGGTTAAATCGTTGACAAGTCTTCTCGAACCGTTGTTAATAACAGTGATGGGCGTCATGGTTGGTGGAATCGTAATAGCCCTCTTATTACCACTTTTCAAGATGATCGCCGTTCTGCGCGATATGGCGCAAAAATGATTTATACAATTGTTACAATCGAACGTTTTCGCGTTTTTTTCCTTTATTAATGCACTTGTCGAAAAAAATTATTTTTTTTGAAAAAGTGTTGATTTTCAAAAATGCAGGGTATAATTACCGTGCTTGTTTCTTTTTTTGGAGGTATTAGTTTATGAAGAAAGGTTTTACACTTATCGAGCTTATGATCGTTGTAGCGATCATCGGCATTATTGCTGCAATCGCGGTTCCGACACTTATATCCACACGTAACGCTGCGATGCAGAGTTTCGCAGAAGGCGTTCTCTCGACAGTCCGTAGCTCTGAAGCTGCTTACTATGCGAAAGAGGGCGAGTATGGCGATCTTAATGTTCTTGCCACCGGTGGCTATCTTGACAGCCGTTTTACCGGCAACGACATTAGCGACTTCGATGGCCGCACCGGACTTGACGTCTCCTTTGATACCGACGGTCAGACGTACACTTGTACAATTACAGTACCTAACGTAGGCGATCTTGTACTTACCGAGACTGGCGAAATCACTGGTCCGTAATCGGTTCATTTCCTGTTAACAAGCGGGCTCCTTCGGGAGCCCTTTTTTTTCAATATTTTGTGCGAGTTAAAGCAAACACGCATTATGTAGTATGTGTTTTGTTTGTAAAAAAAGCACCAAAATAGAACGTAGCCTTTCTCTGTGCGTTAGTTATTGCCGAATTAAGACTCTGCACTTGTTAAGTTATCATGCTCCTAAGCCAAAGCAACCAGTCTTCTAGACCTGAATCAGTGCGGGTTGAAATTGGAAAAACCGGCGTATCAGGATTTAGCAACTGCAATTTTGCAATTGCGTCGTTCAGGTCGAAATCAACATATTCGATTAAGTCTGTTTTTGATATTACATTGGCGTTTGCCATTCTGAATATTTTTGGATATTTCGCGATTTTGTCATTACCTTCAGCGGTCGATAAGATAACTACTCTGTAATCCTCTCCTAAGTCGAAACTGACTGGGCAAACTAAGTTCCCTACGTTTTCGATAAATAAACAGTCGATTTCATCAAGGTTAAACTCGCCGATAGTTTCTCTAATCATATGCGCTGTAAGGTGACAACTGCCTTCTGTGTTGAGCTGAATCACAGGTATGTCGAGCGCATCAATGCGATCAGCGTCCTTTGTTGTGAAAAGATCTCCAACGATTACAGCGAAACGGAATTCACCCTTCAAGGCTTTTAGAGTGCTTTCTAGCAAACTTGTTTTTCCGCTCCCAGGGCTGCTCATCAAGTTTAATGTAGTTATCCCGAACTCATTCAAACGGGATCGCACTTCATTCGCAACCATATCGTTTTCTTCGTTAACAGCCCGCATTACCTTCAATTTCATATTGGCAAACTCCTAAAACAAGGTTAATCTCCATCGATCTCGAAGATACAGAAGTCCAATCCGCCTTCGTAGCTTATATCGACGCTTCCGCAATCGGGACAAACCTGCCAGAAAGCCTCAACTTCAAACGACGTAGAGCATGCATTACATTTACCTTTCGCGAATACACGTTCGATGTCAAGCGATTCGCATGTTAAATCGCCATTTGCGCGGAATGCTTCGAAAGCGAATTGTAATGCATCGATATTGACGCCGCTTAGTGCGCCAATTTTGAGATGGATACACTTGATTTCACTCATGCCATTCTCGCGCGCTGCTTCGATGGCGGTTGCCGCGATACTTTCCATAAGCGAAAACTCATGCACTTGTAAATAATACCACCGTCCCATCGAAGAGTACGGTTGAAAGTGAACCAAGTTGATTGAGATTAATGCAATCAGAATCTGAACGAGTATTGAACGGTAAAATAATCCGTAGGTTCGATGAAAAAACTGGTTGGTGCGTTTACTTTGCGGTTGATGAATTCATCAAAGTGAAACCATTTAATGCCGATTTCAGCAAATTCGCTTTGAGAGTAGTACAAACCGAATCCAAGAATACCCGCATTTAAGCCCTGGAAGTTCCACTGATAGTCAGTACTTAAGCGAACAACATCGGGTATAGGGTTCAATTCAAATCCGGCGAAAGGTCGCGGCGCGTCGCTAACACCGAACGTGTTTAGCTTTACTCCTCCATGAAAACCAACTAACTTCGTCGCGTACTTCGTAAACACAATGTAGGCTTCTGGGCTGTCTAAAGTTAACCCGTTTATGCCAATAGCGCAACCGGGTGATTTGAGTTTCTCTCGGCGAAGCTGGTATTTTACATCAAGCTGTATCGTGTCGTCAGCGTCTTCACTTTGAATAAACGGAAAAAACAAGTCAGACGGTGTATGGAAGTAAGATACAGTGGCTGCCAAGCGATCCGTAACGCCGTATTCTAGGCTTAATCCAAACAAAGAGTCTGCGAGATCGAAATTTGTTGCAGTCGTGCAAGTCAAAGTAAGATCGTATTCGCCTTTTTGAAGACTTGAGGCTGTCTCAAGTTGATTTGTAGAAATTGATGCCGCATATGCAATTTGTGTGCCGCTCGTCGGAAAAACAGATGTAACGAGCACTCCTGCACTTAACAGGCTCAACAAGATACGTTTGGAGTATAAACTACATTCATATGACACGTTATGCAGATAATCCATGCTTTCCCTGCTGTTTAATCGTGTACAACGTCACTTTCGGTTTCGCCGTAACCGAATATGCCGTAATCGTTAGATGCAATGCTCATGTCTAATTTCGGGACGGGGCGATAAACTCGGATAGCGGCTTCACCATCAAGGGGGCAAACGAACTCACAAATACCGCACCCGATACATCGATCTTGAATTACAAATGGACGGTCGCTCTCGTAACTACTGCCGTCTTCGTGTGTCGCTTGCGTTTTAACGAGCACGATTGCTTTATCCGACGTGGGGCAGTGCTCTTCACAGACAATACAGGTTTTGTCAGTAACAAACGGTATACATCGATCCGAGATTACATAAGCCATGCCGATCACGACTAGCTTTTTATCTTCGAGAACTAACTCCTCAATTGCTCCGGTTGGACACACGCGACCGCACAAGTTACACTCAAATTCGCAGCAACCCATACGTGATATCAAGCGCGGAGTCCAAAGTCCATCGAGTCCAGCTTCAAACAAAGCTGGTTGAAGCCCGTTTGTTAAACAAACTTTTATGCACTGCCCGCACTTGATACATCGATCTATGAAGTCTATTTCAGGCAATGCGCCGGGTGGGCGAATAAAATCCAGTGGCAGTTTGACTTTCTGGTTGAAGAGCTGAAGAAACGGATAAACAAGCGCGCCTGCGGTTACACTCCCAAGAAATGCCCGTCTATTAAACTTAAGTTTAGAATCATTGAAACTTACGATCTTCGCTCTTAAAATCGCTGCCGATTGGTGTCGTTCATTTCTTAGGGATTTGTGTTCGTCAGCTGATTCTGCATTAGTAAATTTCGCTAGATTTTGGCTAGGCATGAACGACAGAGACCTGCTTGGGCATTTTTCAATGCAGCTCATACAATACAAGCAGTCTTGAACATCAACACCGGAGAAATGGCATTCGATTTCGCAAAGAGTACACGCAGAACATCCGGTCGTTATGCGCCGTTTTATAGGGCTGAATAAGTACGAGAGTCGAAGAAATGCGCCGAGTGGACATACATACTTGCACCACCAGCGGCGATGATGCCATTGAAGAGCGAATAGAATTAAAACAAATAATATGATTAGCAAGGCATCAGTGTATGTAGGCTCATGATAAGGCAGAATGAATTTGTTAAAAAACTGATTAACGTTGTACCACCAGTCTCTGTCGTAGAGTTTTGCGTCGAGGGCGGAATAGATGGCGCGTAACGGTCGGTCTAAAGCGGGATAAAGAGCGACCGTGATAAACTTGAAGGTAAGAACAATTGGATCAAATATCCATATAATCGGCATTCGAAACGCAGCAAGAACTAATAACACGCCGAGAAGCCACAAGTTAATTGAACTCGGCAGGTTCAAGGAATCCGAATCTCTTCGAAATTTAGGTTTAATCACGCTGGTGTTAGGTATATTCCTGTCAACGATGTGTGGCAGACTTTTCGTTGTTGTGTTTATCTGTCTCGGGGGCAAAGGAAACAAATCAAAAAACGCTTGAAAGCGCTCGACAAACCAGCGCGAAAAATCTAGAAGTGCGCCGAGCGGACATACCCAACCGCAAAATGTCCTTCCAACAATCGCCCATAAAACAAATGCTGTAATGGCCCAAACAACTGAATAAAGCGGTTGTCGAGACAAAATCAGCCATAAGTGCGTAATTGGGTCGAGATGGAAGATAATGCGCGGGTCAAATGGCAGTTTAAGTGGATAGGTTAGAAGCAACAATATCAGGAAAAAAACGAAAAACGTAATGGTTTGCGTGATACGCCTTAGCCAAATCCAGTTAAAACAACGTTTTCGCTTACCAGCCGTAGCGGTTCCGTCGGTTGAATAGTTGTCGTTTTCTACGGTATGAGCGATATCTGAGACTGAATCGCCATCAGTATTAATATTAATCTTTGTCTTTGGATTCACCATGACAGCTGATGATAACCGAAGTTGACATAGGTTATAACAGATTGAGTGGTAAAGCAAGCAATAATGGATGTTATAATCGCATCTATGCTCATAATTCAACGTCCAGCGTCGACTACCGATATGCATAGCGAAGATGTATGCAATTTTACGGCGCGTCTATGTAAATACTTACGGTTGATTTTTTATTCTATTTGTCCGTTGAATAGAAAAAAAAGATGTTCGCTTGGGCTGTTTCTAACCATGATATTTTTTCTGTTTGCAAGCCCAGCTTGGACTTACGAGATGTCTAAACTGATTTCGTCAAACGATCCATACTATGAGCCAGTAACTGCGTGTCATTACCTTGGGATAATTTATCCAGACGGCGGCGCAGAGGTTCGACTCGAACAATCGTTAAACCGCTATCAGGTTGCGCATATTACGATTCTTACGCTCGAAGCACTGGGCGTGGAGGTGTCGAAAGACAAATCGAAGATGAGATATCGAGATATCCCAGCAAGTCATTGGGCGATTGACGATGTAGCTGGTTGCGTAAATTTAGGTTTGATGGGCGGTTTTGCGGATTTGACTTTTCAAGGAAGCAGTAATATGCTGAAAGAGCATTGGTTGGCGATGAGTTCGGTCTTAGCAATCAAATTCGCGCCCGAACCGTCGCTAGATCAAGCGCAGACTCCACCGAGATTACGCGATCTGCCAACTCTGAATTGGTTGTGGGATCCGATAAATACTCTTGGCAAGTATGGATGGCTAGACCCAAGCGTAATGGATGACGACTTCCTAAACCGCAACGATTCAGTAACACGCAGAGTGTTGTATTGGTATCTCGGTAAGTTAATCTTGGCGGTTAAGGGACCTGTCGATACTTGGGCAGTGAATTCGAGTATCAAAACAAGCCCAGAACAAGCAGTCGTTTTTCATTTGGAAGCGTCATCGGAGTAACAAAATGGAAACTACTATTCGGATAATATTGGGAATTTCTGCGCTATTGATGGCGCTTGGAATGTGGGAATATCTGACTATACGTCGTTCACTCGACATGTCCGAAAACGACAGAATAAAACAGATTCGTATATCTTGGCGGTTACTTGGCTTGTTTCTGGCATTTATCTTCTTGGCACAACTGCTGACGTTATTTATTAGATTCAAGCAAGTAATTGAAATACCTGAATTCTTCCAATATGCAGTTCTTGTCGTTGGAGCCTTATTTGTTGCAATATCTATGCTTCTTTTCAGGATTACACTTTCTTGTGTATTGCACGGGGTCTCGCCTGATAGGGATATTTCTGCGATGGGTGATGATGTGTGGCACGATCCGTTGACTGGGCTTCCAAACCGCAGGGCTTTGGCGCACACACTAAAACAAGAATGGCATCGATCCGAGCGACATAAACGACCGTTAGCTGTTTTGATGCTCGATCTAGACAATTTTGGACGGATAATTGATGAGAGCGGTCATGATGGCGCGGACGAATACTTAAAATCATTCGCAAAGTTTATGGTTGGACAGTTGCGCGTAGCTGACACAATCAGCAGGTATGACAGCGATATTTTTGTAGTTATTTTGCCCGAAGAAGGGCCGTCCACGGCGCGTTTGGTTGCTGAAAGATTAAGGAAGAATATATCGGAATTACGTGTCGATGTGAAAGGAAGAAAGATCTCGGTCACAGCAAGCATCGGCATAACGAACAATACGCTTGGCGATCTCGATTCGTGCGACGAACTTCTGAAAAGAGCTGATTATGCTTGCGCTGCCGCTCGCAACGGTGGACACAACAGAGTAGTAAGCTATTCGCTTGGCAGCAAAATGAACTGATCGTTCATTTGTGGATTACGCTGGAATTGTGAATTTTAAACATGCGATAACATAACATTATGGAGAAAATGGACTCTAACACAAGTAGAGCGCTTTTGAGGTTTGTCATCGGCGCGGCTGGATCTGGCAAGACGTATAAATGCCTGGATGAAATACTTTCTACATCCCTTGAGTCGCGGGTAGTATCGAACGCACCTGGTCTACGCGTTAGCGAGATGCAGAAGATTTTGCTTGTTCCCGATCAATCGACTGCGCAATATGAACGCGAGCTTTTGCGACGTTCAAAGTGTGGAACTCTTACGGGAGTAAATGTCACTGGTTTTTCGCGTTTGCCGTTTTTTCTGCAAACCATCGGTACTCCCCGTGCTAGTTCATCGTCGCGATGCGAGCAGAGGATAGTCCTGTACAAAGCAGTTAAAGAAGTTGCGGAACACGCTCCAACAATCCTGCGCAATATCGATAAGACAGGAACTCTTGATCAGATTCTTGATTTTTTTGACGAACTGCGCACAAGCGGTATATCGCCGCTAGATTTTTCTTCCGCAGTTGATACGCCTGAAAAACCTTGGCTTCAAATACGCGCCAGCGAGCTGTCTTATGTGCTGACGGAGTACGAATTGCAGTTAAAAAAACACTCATTGACCGATGCATTGGGTGCGAGCGCAGAGTATGCAAACTCGTTGAGCGCTATGGAGCATAGTGAGAATATCAAAATATGGATTGATGGTTTTAGCCACTTTTCAAAGATAGAGTTATCTATACTTCGAGAGTTAATGCGAATATGCGAGACAATCACTTTTTCAATCCTTGTAACGTCTGAACTGCTTGATGGCACTCGTGGAACTCCCGAAGAGTTGATTTGTAAGACGATTCTTGGAAGGCCTCTTGAGACATACATTGAAATAGATAGACTTGGAAACGAACTTAAGTTAAAACGAGAGTATATCGATCTTGATAAGGCGAGTTTCCCTCGAAGGTGGCTGCCAAAATCGCAGCTTTGTGTTGCAGAAGAGTTGTTGAGGTCAGACATTGATTATAGTTCTATTACGTTTAATAGAAAAGCTGAATTCGAGATTGCTTCATCACTTGAAAGTACTGATGAGTGCGCAATTCAGATTGTCGAAGTTCCGACAAGAATTCATGAGATTAGGTTCGTTGCGCGCAATATAAGAAAGTTGATTTCTAAAGGATACCGATTCAAGGATATTGCGGTTTTATCTCGCTCCCTTGACAATTATTCCGAGCTTATAAAAACGCAGTTTTCTC
Organism: uncultured Planctomycetia bacterium; assembly: GCA_964602075.1. Classification (GTDB taxonomy): domain Bacteria; phylum 4484-113; class 4484-113; order JAGGVC01; family JAGGVC01; genus JAGGVC01. The sequence continues at coordinate 8,932 of CAZRQJ010000021.1, read as the reverse complement.
GATATTCTCTTCCGAACTTTATTGACATGCCAGAAGTTATATCAAGCCATCCCGTTGTGAAGCTTGTCAGGCTTCTTATCACTTATCCTGTGGAACCGTCGTTAGGTGATTTCTTCGAGATCGCTAGGAATCCGTTGATTGGACTTGATAGGGCGTCGGTTGATGCTTTCGAGAATTATGTACTTGAAAAAGGCATTCACATTGATGAGCTAGGATCGAAGTCGTTGAATGATAGGATTTCAAGTAACTCCAAACAGTTTGAAGAATTAAACAGTAAATTAATCAATCCACTTGCATTTTTTACTAATAGGATAAGGACTTTGGCAAGTTCAGTAGAGATGTCATCTGAACTCATTGATTTCTTAAACGTGATTTCAATAGCCTCTGTATATGAAGAATACGCTTATTCAGACGATTCATGGTCTCTTGACGTTCATAAGGCTGCATGGAGTGAGGTTTTTGGGGCTGTCACGTCACTTGCAGATGTTTGCGGTTATGAACGTATTAATTTAATGCTCTATCGCGATCTATTGCTTGCCGCCCTCAACACCGTTAGTGTGAAAATCTCTCCCCCCACAATAGATCAAATATCAGTTAGCGATCTTGACCGCGGTCGCCAAATGAACCCCAAGATCGTATTCATCGTTGGCAATCTTGAAGGTGAGTTTCCAAACAATTCCGCGCCATCAGGGTTGCTTTCCTCTGATGAAAGGTTGTTTGTTAAAAGTCGCGGGATAAGGCTCGAAAACGACGGCGTGTCGAGGTATTTTTATGAGCGTTACTTATTCTATGTAGCCTGCACACGTCCATCGTATAAACTGTATTTAACAATACCTATAAAGGAATCGAACGATGCTGTAAAAAGTTCCTTTTTGACTATGATTCCCGATTGTATCGCTAACACCGTGTCAAGCAGCGAAGAAGAAGTTCCGAGTAAACTTAGCGATGCAACTACGATAGTAGAAACAGTTGCATGGTGCTTAAATTCGAAGTGCTACGAGGATCCGAATGAGGTTTTGTGCAAATTTCTTGGCGCAAGGGAAGGGGACGACGAAAAGATACATTTGTTAAAACTGATTAGTTTGTCGCGAGACGTTCACCTTCGCAAACGCGACCTGACATTACAACCAGAGATAAGGAAGCTAAGGGTTCAGGATGACAACCGATTGTCTGTGTCAAAGCTGCAAACGCTGTCGCAATGCCCATTTAAACACTTCTCGACCTACAACCTCAAGTTGGAGGAGAGGAAGGAAGCGAAAGTCAAACCGCTTGACATCGGGCTGATATTCCATCAAACACTCAAGCTGACTCTTGATCGCGCAATTGAAAGGAACATTCCGTGGCGCGGAGGCGACCTTAGTTTGCTTTTATCTATTCTCAATGAATCGTTTAGTGGAGTTGTGAGTGACGAAGAGGCTGACTGGGCATCGAGTTCATTCAATCGGATGATAGCTAACAATCTATGGATGGATATCAAGGCTTTTTTTGAATCGACAATCGGTATCTTGAACATCGGCGAATTCGATCCAGTATTAGGCGAATGGGCATTCGGATCGTATCGAAGCGTTTCGCCAAGTATGTTGACGATAACCTCTAAAGATGGATGTAAATTCACTATCACTGGTCAAATTGACCGGATTGACTTTTGTTCAAATGGAAATTATCTGAAAGTTATTGATTATAAAAACAGAGTTAAAAAAGTTGACTGGACTGAAGTTTATTACGGATTTGACTTGCAATTACTAATGTACGGTTTTGCTTTGATTAAGTTAAACGAAATACTTGTTTCAGCTATAAAAAGCAAAGTTTCTGACAGTGACATTCAATCGGATGATGAAGCACCGGTAACTTTAAAACCTGCTGTCTTACTTCGTCATGCAATTCATCCCGAGTTGATTAACAAAAACACTGCTTTTGAAGCAGATTCATTTGCCTACGACAATAAATTGAGAGGTATCGTATTGTATGATGCTGCTTGTTTGTTAAATAGAGTGTCGGCGAAGGGTGTTTACGGTTTTAGGTTCAATAAAAATGGCGGAATCGCTGACATAACTCGTTCAGACGTAGTGTCGGCAAAAGAACTCGAAGTGATTTGGACGTGGTTTGAAAGTAAGCTAGAGGAGATGATCGAAGTATTTGAAAGTGGAGAAATTACACCGCAACGTATTCAAGTATCTCAAACGGTTTCTTGCGAGTATTGCCCTTACGCATCGGTTTGCAGGATTGTAAGCAGAGATATGATAAGCAGATTACCAATACCAACTGTGGATGGTAAAAATACGAAACTTGGCGTGATATCGAGAATGAACGAAAACTGCGCAGAGGGAAATCGATGAGCAGCGGAAAAATTTGGACACGAGCACAAATTGATGCGATTGAAGCGAGTAATAGATCGATCTTAGTCAGCGCAGCAGCTGGATCTGGCAAAACTAGCGTTCTGATTGAACGATACACAAAAATGCTAGCAGATGGTATACCACCAGAGCGTATTCTTGTAATCACATTTACAAAAAAAGCCGCAATGCAGCTTCGTGACAAGGCAATGAAGGCACTAACCAAAACGACGAAGAAGGAATTTCTCGAATTGATTCCAAGAGTGTCACAAGCGCCAATAAGCACGATACATTCATTTTGTTCCGATCTGATACGCGAGTTTTCAGTCGCTCTTGACATCGACCCGTCATATGCAGTTCTTGACGAAAATGAATCTAAAGAATTGATGAGTCGAGTTTACGACAGCGTAGCTTATAAGTACTCAAGAAACGATGACAAAGCTGCGATATACCAGAAACTACTTCGATTGTTTGGAAGTGGCCGCGGTGATGACGATTTTCGTGGTTTAGTGTTTTCGTTGTATGAATTTTTGAGACGGCTGCCGAATCCAGAAGCGAGAAAAAGCGACTGGTTAAACATGTACGAAGAGGTTCTAACGGCTGCGAGCTTTTATGAAACACGATGGGGAAAGCTATACATTGACATGCTCAAAGCGGAAGTCGCGAAGCATAAAAAGGATTTGAGCCGTAAAACCTCCGAACTTTTATCTGATGATTTTCAGCGCGGACTTAGTTGCACAGGCAATGCGAATGCAGTCAAGATAAGGTTATCAACAGAAATAGAAGCCGTTTCGAATTCTCTTGACGCGTTTCCGAACATCGAGTTGATGTCGCGATGTTTGTTTGTATTTGAAGACATTGGCAGGTTTCCCGCAATAAAATCGGAATTTGTAGAAGTTAAATCGGTGATTGAACGCTGGAAAACTTGGCGTGACAGAATCAGAAAAGACTTTGCGAAAAAGTGGCTAACTTCACCACAACGACAATTAGACGATATGAAGCGGCTCTTCGAAAGCGGTGAATTGAAACTCCTGCTTGAACTGACCGAAGTTTTTGAAAATGCATATACAAAGTCGAAAAAAACAATCAAGTCGCTCGACTTTTCGGACTTGATATCTGAAGCTTACCGCCTGCTGTCCGATGCAAGGGTTCATAATCCGCTCGTATATGAGTCACTATCGTCTAGGTTTTCATATGTGATGATGGACGAATATCAGGACACTAACCCGATTCAGGACGAGATAGTCGAACTGCTGTCCGCATCGGAGGAAGTGAAAGTGTTTCGTGTTGGTGACATCAAGCAAAGTATCTATCGCTTTCAACATGCAGAACCTGACCTGTTCAAGTCTAGATACGACAACTCTTTTGTTGACGTGGACGCATTATGTCGGAAAATTGACTTGCCAGACAATTTCCGCAGTGCACAACCGGTAGTGAACTTTGTAAACGAAGTTTTCAAAAGAATAATGACATCAGACTTCGGTGGAGCGCACTACGAAAAGGGTCATTCTCTAGTGTACAAGTACGGAGATATCCATGACGAGCCGGATTTCACTTCTGAATTTCCCAGTGTGATGGTTAAGTATATTGTAACGAGTAAAGAAGACGAAGGAAACAAAATACGAGCAGCCGACGACGAAGCCAGCTCCGATAGCGAATCTGACAACGGTAATCCAGATAGCTATGATTCTGAAACCGATACAATCGAATCGTCGGAGTTGGTTGTTGAGCTGGAGGAATTGAACCGAAGCGAGCGCGAGGCAGTGTTGGTGGCTCGACAAATTCTAGACCTAGTCAATGCCAACCCCCCAATATTCGTATTTGAAGAGCGCAAAAGCGGCTTTGAAAAAACTCGTATTTCCTACAAACATATCACAGTGCTTTTATCCGCTCTATCGAGTCGAATTGAAGCATACGCACGAATCTTCAATGAGATGGACATCCCCTTACAAGCAGTCGGGCGCGATTCACTGTCCGATGTCCCGCTCGCCCGTGATTTCTTGAATCTCTTAAAAATAATAGACAATCCGTTACAAGATATTCCGTTGGCTGGTGTACTTCTTAGCCCGATTTGTGGCGTTAGTCCCAATTTGCTTTACCTCATTCGCCATCACACACTTAGGAATGGTAGGTTATTCGATGCAATCAAACATTCAATCGAAATAGGCTGGCTTGAACTCGTAAAAGCTGTTACCGATCAAAAAAGCGATGCAAAGTCGTTGGAGACTCTTAGAGCAGAGTTTGTAATTCTTACTAAATTTATTGACGGCATTAACTCAATGCGGGATTATGCGGTTTCACACTCGTTAAACGACTTGCTTCGATTCGTATCCAACCAGTTATCGCTCGATT
>CAZRQJ010000021.1:0-4237 GCA_964602075.1 uncultured Planctomycetia bacterium | reverse complement strand
AGGAGAGTGTAAATGCATCTTCCTGCATCGAATGGATTAAACAACAAGCTGTCAATACAGAAGCTGTAGGTTTGAACAAGTTCATTGAGCGAATTGTTAGTAAAGATAGACTTGAACTTCCGGTAGGCGGAACGGGAGATGCGGTCCAGATTACGACAATCCACCAAGCAAAAGGGCTTGAGTTTCCAGTTGTTATTCTTACGGATTTATCGCATCAGTTCAATATGACTGATTTACGCGGCAATATCTTGTTCGATAGGGAATATGGATTTGGCTGTAAAGTTCTGCATCAAACAACCCCGACCCGCTACCCATCTGCGTCGTTTCGTGTCGTGGAGCGATTGATAAAAACAAAGCAACTCGAAGAAGAACTACGCAAGCTGTATGTTGCAATGACACGCGCTCGCGAAAGATTAATCCTTATTGGTACATGTAAAGATTCTGATATCTGCAGCAAGCATCGCTTTTCTGCTAGAGGAGACTCTTTCCATATTCACAACAGAGAAAATGCCGTTAACTTCAACGACTGGTTGATACCCGTTCTGCTCGAATCGAATGATTTTGTAGAATCATTCAGTACAGACAATTCGATAGCTTGTTCAGGCAACGGATTCGGGGCATACTTTTTGGCGCAAACCTTTACTCCGCGTTGCGTTGATGAAATGCTGGATGCAAGGAAGGCAGAGTTGCTCGATCAAAGAGAGGTTATGCTAGGTGCGTCTAAATCGACTTCCGAAGGTAATTCCGCCAAGATGGACTTGACCGAAGATGTTTGTTTGCCAAACACGGTTGCGTTTCAATATCCCTATCGGTACGCAACATCGATTAGAGCGAAAGTAAGCGCAACAACGCTGGCGCATATGGATGATCCTGAAGGTGAATCTGTAACAAAATCGCAACTTCGCTCTTCTTTTAAGTTGCCAAAGATCGAATTTGATCAAACATCGAAAGCTGAAAGTTCATTAGACGCTGATTCGGCGCATGGCGTTAGAGAAAAACGTATCACATCGGAGTCAATCAAGCGAGGCATTGTGACTCATTCTTTTCTGCAAAGTTTACCTTTAGGCAAAGGCGAAAGAGTTGATATTGCTAAAGAGCTTACAAAATTTATCGAGCTAAAGTTGATAAAGCCGGAAGACGCAGATTTGATTTCTACCGCTGCGATTTCAGCGCTTTTCGAATCGGAAATTGGAAGTAGGCTCTGCGGTGTAGGTAAAGCGCATAAGGAATGGAGGTTTATCGCTCGTGCTGATATTGGTGATCTAGTATCCTATAACCGAGTTTACCGCTTACTCATTTTAGATAGCTCGACGGCTAGTTTTATAGATAAAGAACTAGTTAATGAAGACGGCATTGGTGAATTAGGGATGATAAATGTCGACAACGACGATTTTGTTTTGCTGCAAGGGATCGTTGACTTGATTTTTGAAGACGAAAAAGGCAGATTGATAATAGACTGGAAAACCGACAATGTAAGTATTGAAGACGTTAATGAACGAACGGAGCGATACATGCTTCAAATGTGGGCGTATAAACATGCAGTTACTATGGCTTACGGTAGCGTAGATGCAACAATGCTTGGATTTATAACTCCGAGCAGATTTGTTGATGTCAAGCTGGACAATTAGCGTTAACTCGCCGTAGGCTTATCGGTAACCTTTGCTTCATCGGAAGTTGGTTCATAAACCAATCCCGGTTCCAACATTCTACGTTTTAGCTTATCTACTGACGAACCAACTTCCCCTGGAGATACCTTCGCGCATTGGCCGCCGTAACATAAGTAAACCCACACTGGTACTGTTGTTGTGTAACCAAGTTCCGTGATACGCGCGTCATCTTCGCCTACATTTAGTATTTCTATAACTCTATAAGGGAACTTCACCGTAAACGTTTCTCTTATTGCGTTATGCGCTTCGCCAATAGGCGCATTTTTGAACAGCAAATGGAAATCGAGGGGCTCACTTACAACTTCCCGTGAAGCTACAGCGTACTTCGCTGACTGTGAGTTGATTCCAATGTCTGGCAGGTATGATTTTTCAAAAACGGAGATGTAATCTTTAGCTTTATCGATATGTTCCTTACCAGCAGTTTCATCTCCGGTTATCAAACTCAACGAATGAAGAATCATCTCGTTTCGAGCAGCCTGTGAAGCGTCTCCCATAGGCCAGAATGGAATCATAAGCAACCCCGGACTGTTCTTCTCTGTGTCGATGAGTCCGCCCTTTGAAGCCCAAAACTTCTCGCGCAAACCCATTTGAATATCGCGAGCGGCGGTTACATAGTCATTGACGCCAGTTCCCATATACAAAGTCAACAACGCACGCGCTCCCCATACTTGATCTACAGAAAAGCGCAGCTTTGGAAGCGGATCTGCTGCAAAACGAGCAAAGGTGTTGCCATCTTTCATGTGTTTAATCATGTTGTCCGCAACACTCATAGCGATCTCCAGCCAGCCTTTTGAATCGTCGAGTGCGTAATGCCCCCAAACGAGTGCTTCAATAGCAATAAAATTAAATTCAGCTATGGTTGTTGGATCGACCGCTGGCTCAACAAGACTTTGTCTCTTGCTCTCATCGCCCTCGAAATAAGCAGGATCGCCATTTTGGAAATTCGAAAAGGCAACAATCCTATCAACTTCCTTTCTTCCGAACTTCCGAACGATAAAGTCGAGTATTTCTATTGCAGCTTCTTTATACTTTTCGTCTCCGGATGCTATATACACTCTCGTAAGTTCATATGCAAACTGAGAGTTGGCATCGAGACGCTTTGTGTAATTTCTAAAAGTATCCTCGCCGGAACCGACATATGAATACAAACCGCCTTCAAGTTTATCGGTTTGTATATCAATAAGCCCAGAAAGTAGCTTTTCAGCCGCATTCTTCGCTTTTGCGTTATCACGCAATGCAGCATCGTTTAGAAGGTCAATTACGTCCAACTTCGCAAAAAGAAATCCGCCTGCTTGATTAACCGTGTCGTCGCTCCACATAGACATGAACTGATCTAACACATTGTCATAGGCATCAGACGGAATATCGCTGCCAAGCGATTCGGCGAATTTATCGGCGATCGGGGCAATATTTGTTTGAAAATCGTTATAGGCAGCATCGGCAATTGCGTCATACGATTCGGGACGTTCACTCCAAGTTTTGGCGGCATGATTTAGCCAATCGACAACAACATCAGTATCAGCTGCGGTTCTGGTTAGTACCTGCGGGCCTGTTGGGTGCAATACTAATACGGCAGGCACAACGCTGTTATGAGCTTGATAGCGTTCAAATACGCCGGGATATCTATCTCTGTCAACCCATACTGGCAAGAAGCTTTCAGAGAGTCTTTCTTTAATCCCAGTTTCGCTAAACACTTTTTCAAAATACTCTGTTGTGGATTGGCTTATGCTCTCTGCCTCGAAAAGCGCAATTAGTTTTTTTTCTTTCAGTGCTTTTTCGAAGAGCGATCTATCGAAAGGCATCCAGCCGATGCCTGCGGAGCGCCAATAATCCTGACGAGGAATAAATTTCTCCAATGGTACAGGCGCGTATCGTTTAGGGAGGAAGTTAGTTTGTTCGCTTCCCTTGTTGTCTCCGCTGCTTGAAACACCGCTGTCTTCGCCGTTTGTGCCAGTGCCATCATTTATGTTAGGACACGAGACTAGACATAGCGATACAATGAAAGTAAAGAGAGATAACAATAGAATTAATGTTGTTTTCTTAATCATTTTCTAGCACCAAAAAAAAGTTGTACGGCAAACATACCTAAATCCCATTCACTACGGTGTCTTGTTACGATGTTCGGGATATATGATTTCGTCAATCAAGCCATAAGCAAGTGAATCTTCAGGACTCATCCAGAAATCTCGCTGACAGTCTTCCACGATCTTCTCATAAGGAGTGCCGGTGTGCTTTTCGAGAACATGGAAAATCTTTTCCTTATGAAATTTCGCTTCGCGCATAAGAATTTCAATATCGCTCGCTTGTCCGTGTGCGCGTCCGAAGGGTTGGTGTATCAATATTCTGCTGTTTGGCAGCGAAAAACGACTGCCCTTTGTGCCGCCGGTAAGAATGACTGTGGCAATGCTTGCCGAAAGGCCAACGCAAATCGTTGATACTTTCGGTTTTATATGCTGCATCGTATCGTATATAGCCATACCATCCAAAATGCTTCCGCCGGGAGAGTTGATGTAAATGTCAATGTCTTTAGTTGGGTCCTCTTTTTCAAGGAAAAGCAACTGCGCGATTAT
>CAZRQJ010000020.1:0-19433 GCA_964602075.1 uncultured Planctomycetia bacterium | reverse complement strand
GAAACTGATTAGCAACAAAAGCATGAGGGTAGCCGAATGGATAAAGTTTCTGAGTAGCATCAAACCATATTTTGTATCCTCTAAACGATAACCCGGGTATTTCCAATAGCTTGCTAGAAATATAACAATGCAACATGTTATGTTCGGTCCCTTCGGGCTGTAAATCCTTGACAAACACAGCAATATACCCCTTAACCCTAAGATAACTGCTTGCTTTAGCTATTATCGTTTTTAAAGACTCTAAATATTTCTCTCTAGCCATGTTTCCTAAATCCTCAGATTCTTCGGTAAATGGAGTGGCTAGTGCCTCACCAATTTTCTTCTTCTTCTGTCCTGTTCGTTTTTTGCTAAGCATCTCTCCATATGGCGGATCTGTCAGAATGAAATCCACACAATTGTTATGATCAACCAAATAATCAATATTCATTGAGTTACCGACAAATGACTCCTGCTCCGTGAGGTTTAACTCTCTGCATACTTGTTTGTAAATACCGATGTATTTCTCCGATAGATCGATTCCGATACCTCTCCTGTTCGCAAGAGAACAAGCAATGAGCGTGCCACCGACACCCATAAATGGATCTAATACGAGTCCGTTTTCCTTTGTGAAAAATTCAATAAACTTCTTCATAAGCTGTGGGGGTTTTGGTGACGGATGTAATCCTCTTAAATGATGTGCGTATCCTTCACTACCTTTTGTTGAATAATGAGTCACTTCGACAGAATTAAGAAAAAACAACCATTGAGCGCCAGATAAATCGTTGAGTTTGTTTTTGCAATGAGCTTGTGTTTTATTTATTTCGCCATCTGATTTTTGGTTGTTATACGCTCCTTGGTTGTAGTTGACTGTTTTTAGGTTCTCTGTGTTTGACGTGATATACCGATTCCTCAAGAAGTATATTTTTTCATGTACACCATTTTTTTGTTCACCATTGCTGTTACTTTTATACCTTTGATAAATGGTTTTCTTCACTTCTACGTCCCCATATTTTGAAAAAGCATCCATTATTTTATTATCTGGTATAATGCCTTCATCACTATAACTCATTAATAAATACCTGTATTTACGACTATCCAATATCTTATATAAAGCAGCCAAACCACTTTGCGCATTACAAAACTCAGATTTCTGAGAATCGTAATCTCTCATACCTGATACGCCTTTTATAATCGGATTATCCCACTTGGCTATTGTTTCCAATACATGGTAGTTTGGTGGGTATTGACGGGCATTATATGGTGGGTCTAGGTACAATATATCAATATTATCAACAATCTTTAGAAGGTCTAATCCGTTAGCAAAAAATGCTTTGTGTTCTAATTTGCTCTTAATTATCTCGGGAACTTTCAGCGTAATTGTTTTATGAGCGCGTGGATCCCACTGTTTCAAATAGGTTGCGTAAGTACCGCTAATATTGGAAACAAATGGAACCGCGTCTATTAAGGAACATAGTAGTAAATAATATTCTTGATCGTTTATAAGCTCACAACATCGCCACTCTTCAATTCTCGTTCTGATTGAATCAATCTTTTTCGCATTTGCTCCTGTGAAATACATGCGAATGGGGTTTGTCCCTTCTGTTCCTTCTGGAGAATAGTTTGAATAAATAAATCCTTCAACACCTTCAACGCTATTAAGATAATCGATAACTATTGCTGCATTTCTACCGTCAGTCTCAAATAACTGGTTTCGATGCGGAATCAGACCTAGATGATTTATTAGAACATTATAATCTGGATAATCATTAGCTTCTATATAAACTTTCTGGAGTATGAAGGAGAAACACAAAAGGTCTGTTGATATAACAGTATATCCGAGCTTTTAAAAATGATTTCCGACCTTTGATGTTCCGGAAAATAAATCACAAAATACTCCATTTCTTATTCCGGTGTTTCTTACCGCAGACTCAATGAAGTCTAGCAGATTATCTTTGCTACCAATAAAACGCATTCTATACCTCGAAATGTCAGAAAGATACAGCTAGGCTAAACGAAGAGCACGCCTGCTTAAGTGTGTATAATACCATCTCGACTAACTCGAAGGAGCATAATGTTGGAAATTCGGTTAAACGTTATAACAACTGGAGTCAATACCAATGCCACTTCCTAACACCCCTCTCGCCTCCCTCCCGATAGTCGTTTTCGATACGGAGACGACTGGGCTTTACACGATGAGTGCGTGGATGGTTGAGATTGCGGGGGTGCGGACGTGTGGGAGTATGGTGACGACGGGGGCGTTTCAGACACTCGTTCGACCCGATGCGATAATTCCGCCAGATGCGACGAAGGTGCACGGCATAACCGACGATGAGGTGCGCGATGCGCCGCCGACCGCCGACGTCCTGCGTGCGTTCTTCGACTGGGCGACGACAGGCGCTGCGCTCAAAGAAAACGGCGAGCTGTTCCGTACAGTTGACGACATACTGTCCGATATGGGATTCGTCGAGGATGACAACGATTCTGATTCCGATTTCGACGATGCGGTGCATATTGATGGCGTTATTCTAGGCGACAAGCATGGCAGGGATTACTTTGTTGATGACAAATCTTTTGATGAAAACAGCGATGACAAGCATGACATGATAGTCCTCGACGTACCGCCGCTGCTACCGACGGAACGACTGCCGCCCGATAGACTGAAGAAGATACACGAAGAAATCGAGCGCGGGCAAAACCCGTTCTTTGAAAGTGAAATTGATGAGCCGGAACCCCGCTGGAACGCTGCTACACCGCCCGGAGTCCCGGTTGACATACCGTATGTCACACCCGGCGATGGAGAGGAGTTTTATGGTGTTTTCAAGCATATAGACGGCATCAAACGGCGCATTCCGGGCTTGCGCGACTTTCCCGAACTTCGCGGCGAAAAGCCTGCGGAAAAACCTAAAATACATAAGCCGGTGATTTTCGCCGCCCATAATTCGCAATATGACATCGGCATTCTCTCTACCGCGTTCCGCCGCACGGGAACAAAGCCTCCAACCGATTTCGTTTGCATTGACACGTGCGCATGGGCAAGGCGTGTGCTTCCGCTCGACGGATTCTCGCTTAAAAAAATTATCGAGTACATCTCATCAAATGACGACATCGAGATTCCATTCGTGGATGTAGAAGGCGACGACTGCCTAGGCATAGATGCGGCGATGTTTGCAATGCAGGGATTCCACCGTGCGCTCTGCGACTCGTTTCACACAGCGGTTGTGTTGTCACACCTGCTGCAAGTCACCAAGATGGAAACATCCGGCTGCACCGTTGACGACCTGAACCGGCAATTCCCCGGCGTTGTGAGTTACGGAATTGCCGAACAGCGCACAAGCGTGGAACTCCCGCTCCATCTGGCAAAACTGAACGAAGCAATCGAGGCACAGGCGGACGTTCAAATCGTTTATGGTGGACAGTACTCAAGAGAAGCATTGCGGAACGGAACGGGATTTAACGGCGAACCGCTTTCACCTAAAGCGCTTCCGCGACGCATTAAACCGCTAGGCGTGTATGGCGCAAAGGGCATCGCATATCTGGAAGCGTTCTGCTACATAGACGGCTTTGTCAAGACGTTCAGAGTGGACAGAATCAGAGAGGTTTTGTAGGGGCAATCCCTGCGAGGATTCACGAATCCAACCGGAGTAAACTGCGCGACATTTTGTGCTGCGAGCTGGCAAGCCCGGTTAACGAATGTCTCTTTGATAAAGGTTTTTCTAAAACGATACTGGCGAATCGCGAGCTAAAATCGCTTGTGCGATATTACTCCGAAAACAACACACAAGCTGGAAGCCTATGCTGCTTTACTTCTTCTTTTCGTAATAGTGACAATGCCGTAAGTCGCGCTCACGATAAACAAAACCGGGAAAACGATTACAGCTAGAATAAAAAAGAATGGTTCATCACCACCGCTACCGAGTTTGTTAAGTATGTCTTCCCCGAACCACTTAATAAGCAGGGCATAAAGAACGTTGTGGAGTATTGCGCTTATCGGCATTGCTACCGCGGATATACCGGCGAGTAAAAACGCTCGTCTCAAACCTTTGTGTATCCTTGCGCGCGCAGCCATAACAATTAGCAGAATGCCAAGAATCGTCAAGGCAGCGACGCCGGAAACTGCTATCAGCGCCTGAATATCGTAGGGAAGCGGGATCAACTGCTTTGAACAAATGAATGCTACAAGCAGGAAGAACACCGATGCTGTGATCCAGAATGTCACGAAAAGAAGCCTTTGGTTATTCGCTTGCAGATTTTTCGATTCGTTCGATGAAGACATGGAGTACCACACCACCCTAACATCGGCTGCTATAAAACAACCGCACTTTTATGATACTGCTTCGTGTCTAATACGTCAACAGTCGTAATATCATGCAAATCTGCATTCGAAATGCAGATTTACACGTCCGATGATATAGTCATTACGCTCTTCATTTTTACAGAGTGAGTGCATTTATGGATTATATAGAGGAGTCTTTCGAGCGAACGCCGATGCTAGCTGTATCCGATTTTCCGGTTGTGTTGCTCAACGTACCGCGCCTGTCACGTAAAATTGCAATATCAAGGCAAGCCGGGAAATTGCATAACTTCCGGGTAGGCATAGACTGATATTTCTCACACTTGTAAGGAGATTTTCCCGCAATGGATATCCCACGAATTTTCAACATCACTGAAAGTGCTCATCGTATCCACAACCCGTTCACACCTGAAAAACTCGCCACTCTCGGGGCAGCGCTGCGTATGGAAACGGGAACACGAGTCCTCGACCTGGGAAGCGGTTCGGGAGAGATGCTATGCACATGGGCGCGCGATTACGGCATCGTCGGCACCGGCATCGATTTGAGCCAGTTGTTCACCAAGCAAGCGAAACTCCGTGCCGAAGAACTTGGGGTTTCCGATCGGGTCAAGTTCATTCATGGCGACGCTGCAAGCTATGTCTCCGACGAGAAGGTTGACGTGGCAGCGTGTATCGGAGCCACATGGATCGGCGGGGGAGTCGCCGGCACAATAGAACTTCTAACGCGGAGCTTGCACACCGGAGGGATCATCCTTATCGGCGAGCCATTTTGGCGTCAGTTACCGCCGACGGAAGATGTCGCCAAAGGGTGTCTTGCCAGCTCAATCTCCGATTTTTTACAGCTTCCAGATCTTATAGCATCTTTCGCTCGCCTTGATTTTGACGTCGTTGAAATGGTACTGGCTGACCAGGACAGCTGGGACAGATACGAAGCGGCAAAATGGCTAACAATGCGCCGATGGATCGATGCAAATCCCGACGATGAGTTAGCGAAAGACGTTAGAGCGCAACTGACTTCGGAACCAGAAAGCTACACCACTTACACGCGTGAATACTTGGGCTGGGGTGTATTCGCACTGATAAAACGCTGTTGAACTGTGAATTCCGCGGATTGTATCTGTTATTGACGCTGATTTTCCCGACGCTTAATCTGTTGAGTTGGAAAGAATAAATACCGATTTTTATGCAATTCTGCATTCGAAATGCAGAATTACACGTTTTCCATACAAAAGATTCGTCGTCCGCGTGTGAAATTACTGTTCCACTGGGCAATGGAGTTATCGCGCTGCCGGTGGGGAAGATGTGAAAGCGATTACCTACTATGGTAAGGGGCTATGTTCGGTTTGTTTTCCCGCGAACGCATCCACCACTTCTCTTTGAACCATCACGTATATAAACCAGATTCCAATTATCGTGCCCAGTGGAAATGCGAATACGAGAAATGCGCCAAGCACAATCGCACCGATGCGTGCACTGTTTCTGCCGCGAGAAACGAGAAATCCGTTCCAGGCGATTAGAATCGTGAACAAAACAATAACGCCGTAAAATATGTAAACAAAGTAGTCCAGTGTATGCATTTCTGAAAGCACAAGTTCGTTTTCGGTCGCGCTTGCCCCCATTATTTGCCCCATCAGGTCAACCGCAATCTCAACACCTTTGTCCCACATTTGACGAACGTAAAAAACGATACAGAAATGCGCTGCGGCGACAAAATAATGAGTGACTGCAACCGCTTTGACTTGGTTAGTCCACACTCCAAAATGCGGTATTTTCGGCTCGTTTGTAGGCGCAGTTTCAACGCTCGCATCGCTATGCATTACCATCGCCACTCATCCCGCGAGTATGATTTTCTAACCCTAAAAAATGAGCGACTACCTCCAATCGAATATACGCGTCTTGCCTTTGAATATAGCGTGACGAAAAGCGTCGCTAGAAGCAATATCCCTCGCAGCAAATCAAGGCGGAAAAGCGAGAATAGAAGCATAAGGGCACAGAGATAAACTACGGTCAAACGATTCGACTCGTTAAGCGTCCACAGAAACCAACCTATCAACCCGTACAAAAACGCCGTTACGATTCCCCAAAGCACGCCCACAAACGCTCCGAAACCCTGCACGAACGAACCCAACGAAGGACTCATAAAAGACAAAAGCGTCGCACGAAACCAAGGGAATATTGAAATGAACAACGTCAACAGCGCGAGCAGAAACCAAAGAATAGCGACAAAGCGAATCACGACCATCCAAAACTTGCGGTTGTTAATCATCGGCTCAATTATAACCTACATTGAAACTACCCTTTTGTATTGAAGAAGACTCTCGATTTTGATTAGCGGTTTCTACGCTCCCGAAAATGAAATAATTCTCTATATTGTGATATATATTGAATGTTTATGAGCGGTTCTGAAGGGCAAAAATCGGATAAGCAGGCGAATCTCATTTTCCCTGTATGGTTTGATAAACTGGTGCCGTTGGGTGCATTGTTGGCGCTTGGCGCGGTAGTTTACATTATCGTCTTGCTCGCATTCCTTACTTCGCCTGTTACGACACGCGTTGGATACAAACCCGACCAGCCCGTTCCGTACAGCCACGCGCTGCACGTAGGTAAACTAGGAATTGACTGTCGTTACTGCCACAACACCGTCGAAGAAAGCGCTCAAGCGTCCGTTCCGCCAACTCAAACATGCATGAACTGCCATTCGTCAGTGTTTACTGAAAGCCCAAAACTGACAGCAGTACGTGAAAGCTATGCGAGCGGATTGCCGATTAAGTGGATTCGAGTTCACAATCTGCCCGATTTCGCATATTTCAACCATTCGGCGCACGTCACACGCGGCATCGGTTGCGCGAGTTGTCATGGACGCATTGACAAAATGGACCTCGTTTATCAAGATAAACCGCTCACGATGGGTTGGTGTTTGAAGTGTCATCGTGAACCCGAAAATTTCCTGCGTCCAATAGACAAGGTGACGACTATGGATTACGTTCCGTCACCAGACCAATTGTCTGTAGGACGCAAACTGGTTGAAGAGTACGATATAAATCCACCTACGGACTGCTCGGCATGTCACAGGTAAACCGAAACGGAAGTTCCGGCAATCGCAAGAGCGTCGGCAAAGAGTATTGGCGAAGCCTAGACGAACTCGCCGACACTTCCGCGTTCAAAGCATTTTATGAACGCGAGTTTCAAGACGGCGCCGCCGAACTAGACGCAAACGGACGCCGCACATTCTTAAAGATAATGGGAGCATCGCTCGCTCTTGCGGGTGTCGGATTGACATCTTGCAGAACACCCGAAGAGCATATTGCGCCATACGCACATCGCCCCGAAGGAGTCACACCGGGCAAATCGCGATTCTTCGCAACAACAATGGAGTATGGCGGCGTGGGACACGGGCTGCTAGCTAAGAGTTACGACGGTCGCCCGATAAAACTAGAAGGCAATCCGTCTCATCCGATTAATCGCGCCGTATATACCGATTTTGATCCGCAAGTCGAGTCACAGAAAGGCATAGACGCAAACATAAAACACGGCGCGTCGACAGCTATCGAGCAGGCTTCATTGCTTGAGCTTTACGATCCCGACAGAAGCAAATCTGTAATGAATCGCACAGGCGGCAAAAACAAGAAAGCTACATTTGCTGAATTCGAATCGTATTTTGAAAAAGACATGTCCCAGTTCAAAGCGCGGTATGGCGCAGGGTTGTATTTTTTGTCTGAATCTACATCAAGCCCAAGTGTGCTTGCTTTGAAAAAACGCACATTGGAGGCGTTTCCTGAAGCCAGATGGTTCGACTGGGAAGCGTTGAGTTTCGATAACGAGTTGCTCGCAAACGAAATCAGTTATGGGAAAAAACTGCGCACACACCTCATGCTGCGGCGCACAAACCTAATCGTGTCTTTCGGCAGTGATTTTCTTAACAATCACCCATCGTCAATCCGATATGCGCAAGATTTCGCCGCTAAACGAGATCCAGACCACGACATGACAAAACTCGTTGTTTTTGAAAGCGATTATTCGGTCACCGGCGCAAATGCCGACGCAAGGCTCGCAGTTAAACCCAGCGATGTAACCGCTTGCGCCGCCGCCGTTGCGCTTGAACTGATTAAGCTAGGCGCAGTAATCAATTTGGGCAGCCAGTTTATTCCAAAACTCAAAGCCGTCGCCCGTGAATATGCCGATCACGAATTCATTAAACAAACCGCTAAAGAACTTAACGGCAACCGCGGAATCAGCGCGGTCGTATGCGGACAGGATCAACCGATCGCGGCTCATGTAATCGTGAACGCGATAAACGATGGAATTTATAATAACGGCGAAATGATACTATATACCGAATCGCCAGATGCGGATAGAATTTCTCACCTCGATTCGATAACGATGCTTTCAGGCGATATGAACGCAGAAAAGGTGCTCTCGCTTGTTATCATCGGCGGCAATCCAGTTTACGATGCCCCGCCCGATCTCGATTTTTATAATGGCTTATCGAAAGTTGACAACAGCTATCACTTGAGCCTCTACGACAACGAAACATCGCATGCCTGCAATTGGCACATTCCCCGCGCACACTTTCTTGAATCGTGGAGCGATTCGCGAGCATACATCGGCAATTACTGCATAACGCAGCCGATTATCGCTCCACTGTACGGTGGTATTACGTCGGCGGAACTGCTTGCACACGTGTTACGTGACAGCACGAGTGATGCACGCGCTATAACGCGTCGCACGTTTTATGAACTCCACATTGAAGCGACTGGCGGTGATGTTGAACGAACATTTAACACGATTCTTTCCGAAGGCGTCAATCCCCGCTCTTTTTATCGCCCGGTGTCGGCTATGTTGACAGGCAACAGCTGGGTTCGAGAACTAGACCGCGCACCGCGCGCACAAAAAGATGCAGTCGAAATCCACTTTCGCTCTTGTCCGAAGATGTATGACGGCAGGTTTGCAAACAACGGATGGCTGCAGGAATTACCCGATCCGATAACTAAGCTCACTTGGGATAACGCCGCTCATATCTCGCCAACGCTTGCCGAAAAGTTCAAGCTGAAAACGGGTAATGTAATCGAGATTGAATACAGCGGCAGGAATATTGAAACACCTGTATTTGTAGTTCCGGGACATTCTCCGGATTCGATAACATTAACAATCGGCTACGGTCGCACATACGCCGGTATCGTTGGCAATGGTGTTGGCGTAAATGTATATCCTCTGCGCACATCGAAGGCGCAATTCTATACAAACGAAGCGACTGTCAAGACTACTCGTCGCCGAGTAAAACTCGCTACCACACAGGATCATCACGCAATCGATGTCGAAAAACTAGGCAGCCGCGAAGTGCAACGCAGACTCCCCGCTCTCGTGCGTGAAGCCGACCTCGAACACTACAAAGAGCATCCCGATTTCGCCAAACACGTCGTTCATCATCCGCCGCTTGAATCGCTTTGGCGCGAACACGAATACGACGGACATAAATGGGGAATGGTAATAGATTTGAACGCCTGCATAGGATGCGGTGCTTGTTCTATCGCCTGTCAAGCCGAAAACAACATACCTGTTGTTGGAAAGGACGAAGTGGCTCGTGGGCGCGAAATGCAGTGGATACGCGTCGACCGCTATTTCAAAGGCGATATAGACGACCCGCAAGCCGTTTTCCAACCCGTTACATGCCATCACTGCGAAAACGCGCCTTGCGAGCAAGTATGTCCCGTTGCGGCTACGTTGCACAGCGAAGAAGGGTTAAATCAGATGATCTACAATCGCTGCGTGGGTACGCGCTACTGCAGCGACAACTGCCCATACAAAGTCCGTCGGTTCAATTTCTTCAACAACCACAAGCATATGACCGATGTCGAGAAAATGGCGATGAATCCAGACGTTACGGTTCGCAGTCGCGGCGTTATGGAAAAGTGTACGTTTTGTATACAACGCATCGCGGAAGTTAAAATTCCAGCTAAAAACGACGGGCGTGAGATTATAGACGGCGAGATAGTGCCTGCATGTGCACAAGCGTGCCCTGCTCGCGCGATAACTTTTGGCGACTTAAACGACCCCGAAAGCCGCGTCACAAAGCTTGCGGCTCATAACCGCTCCTATGAAATGCTTGGCGAATTGAACATAAAACCGCGATTGAGCTACCTCGCAAAAGTCAGGCACAAAGGCGAAGCAACCGATCCATACTTAGCGCAGATTTCCGAAACTGACCACAAAGAAAGCGAAGGTGAATCAAAAGGCGACTCACATGACAATTCGACGGGAGGTCACGGGAAGTGAACGTGTTTACCGCCGAATCTCAACGTACCGAAGTTCTACTACCAGACGATCCACTCGTCAATCCCGTTCTCGTCACCGGCAGTGCAAGTTTTACCGATGTAACAGAAAGCGTCTGCAGCATAGTTGAGTCGCGTCCAACTAAAGCGTGGTGGATTGCGTTGGGCATTGCCGGAATACTGTTGCTCAACCTACTTGCTTTGCTGGGTTATCTTGTATTCACAGGTATAGGCGTATGGGGCAACAATGTACCCGTTAGCTGGGCGTTTGATATTACTAATTTCGTTTTCTGGATCGGCATAGGTCACGCTGGCACTCTAATATCGGCGATTCTCTTCCTGTTCAGACAGAAATGGCGCACGGGCATTAACCGTTTTGCTGAAGCGATGACGATTTTTGCAGTCATCTGTGCGCTCATTTTCCCAATGTTCCACGTAGGTCGCGTTTGGGTTATGAACTTCCTGTTCCCGATACCTAATCAATATTCGATGTGGCCAAACTTCAGAAGCCCTCTGCTCTGGGATGTATTCGCTGTGACGACATATTTCCTTGTAAGCCTGTGCTTCTGGTATATGGGTATGGTTCCCGATTTCGCTACATTGCGCGACAGGGCGAAAACTAAAATCCGCCGCCTAGTACTCGGCATATTCGCTATGGGTTGGCGTGGATCAAACCGCCAGTGGTTGCGGTTTGAAAAAGCTTATCTGCTGCTTGCCGCGCTTGCAACTCCGCTAGTGATTTCGGTTCACAGCGTCGTCAGTTTCGATTTCTCAACATCGGTGATTCCCGGGTGGCATACGACTATTTTTCCGCCTTATTTCGTCGCAGGCGCGATATTTGGTGGATTCGCGATGGTTGTTACGCTAGCGGTTCCATCTCGTCAGCTTTTCGGATTGAAGCATATAATCACGATGCATCACCTCGAAAACTGCAACAAAATTATTCTTGCTACCGGGTTAATAGTTGGCTATGCGTATGCGACCGAGTTCTTCACAGCTTGGTACAGCGGAAACCCGATTGAGATGTTTGCGTTCATAAACCGTGCTATGGGACCGTACGCGTGGGCTTACTGGACAATGATAACGCTTAACGTGCTGACTCCCCAGCTGTTCTGGTTCAGGAAATTCCGCACCAGTATACCTGTGATGCTGGGCGTAGCGATCTGCGTTGATATCGGAATGTGGTTCGAACGGTTTGTAATCATTGTAACTTCGCTATCACGCGACTACCTGCCAACCGCATGGGGTTCCTACACTCCGACTTGGGTTGATGTAATGACGTTTGCAGGCACCTTTGGGTTATTTATGTTTTTATTCCTGTTGTTTGTGCGATTCCTGCCTATGGTTGCGATGGCGGAAGTTAAGAGTGTAATGCCGGCTGCCGATTCGCATGCGGCAGAGCATGACGAACACAAGCCGCTTGGCGACTACTGGGGCGACCACCCAAGAAGTCACGAGGAGCGTATGCGTGAAAACGAATTTTAGTTGTTGCATTTCGTTGGTTGTCTTTTAACAAGCAATGGTTTCTGAAGTCAAAAAACTGGTTGTTTCTGAAAATGAGAAGCATGAACTTCTCGGACTCCTCGCGGAGTTTGACGATGCGCACGCGCTTATTCACGGTGCAGAAACGATGCGTGATGCGGGATTCACGCGCTGGGATTGCCATACACCGTTCCCCGTGCATGGACTGAACGACGCTATGGGACTGCGACCGACGAATCTGCCGTATCTAGCATTCATTTATGGACTCGGCGGTCTTACGGTTGGACTACTGATGCAGTGGTGGATGAATGCCTACGACTACCAGTATATGATCAGCGGTAAACCGTTGTGGAGCGTACCGGCAAACATACCAATAGCGTTTGAAATGACGATTCTTTTTGCAGCTCTCGGTACGTTTCTAACGATGTTCATTCTCAACGGACTGCCGCAGTATTACCATCCGGTGTTTACGAGCGAACGATTCAAACGCGCTTCCGACGATAGGTTCTTCATAAGTGTTGACGCACGCGATCCGAAGTTCGACGCGACCGAGACCGCTGCTATGCTGCGTGATATTGATGGATGTTTGAATGTTGAAGAATTGAACGGCGAGCGCGGATTCGAACCGCCTAAACTGCCGATTGACTGATTGATGAAGTTATGCCTAAGTGGATTTTATCTGCGATTTTAATTATGGCGGCGTTGAGTTTGATACCGCTTTCGTTTGTCGCGCTCGAACGCGCATCGTTTTCAAAGCTGCCGCGCATAGATTTTATTCCCGATCTGGACGAGCAGCAGAAATTCAAACCGCAATCGGAAAATACGATGTTCGCGGACGGTCGCGCAATGCGTCCACAGGTTAAAGGCACAATTCCGTACAAAACACCAAAAACAGACGATCATTTCTACCGGGGTTTGACAGGTGAAAGCTGGGCGACGAGTTATCCCGTTCAAGTCAAGCTGACTAAGGAATTTCTATTACGCGGTCAGAGCAGGTTCAACATCTTTTGCGCAACATGTCACGGTTATTCTGGCGCAGGCAACGGCCCGGTAGCTTTACGGGCAGACGAGCTTCAACAAGGCACATGGACGCCGCCAACGAATCTTCTGACGGAACCTGTGCGCAATCGGGAAGCGGGTCATATTTTTAACACGATATCAAACGGTATTCGCAACATGCCGGCGCACGGTCCGCAGATTCCCGTATCGGATAGATGGGCGATTGTCGCTTATGTTCGTGCTCTGCAGCGCAGCAATAACGCCACGCTATCGGACGTCCCGCCTGAAATGCGCGACGAGGTTGCATTGAAACTGAAAGGTGCATCGTCAAGTACTAACACGCAAAGCTCACCCAGTGGCAACGGCGATAGCGACGAAGACGGTAAACCTGTCAACGGTGAAGAGCAATGAAGGTACTTGATAGAGCAGCGATGATGGATGAAAAGCGCGTTTTGAGCGATCACGCCCATCGCGGCGCACGCACCGCTCTCATCGCGGGTGTCGTCTGCATCGTTATAGCAATCGCTGTAGGTGCTTTGACCGGCGACGGCTTCAAACGCTTCGCATTTTCCTATCTTCTAAACTTTTCTTTTTTCCTTACGCTCTCTCTCGGTGCGCTGTTTTTCGTTATGATTCAATTCGTAACGCGCGCAAGCTGGAGCGTTGTCGTTCGTCGCATCGCTGAAATCACCGCCGCAATAATGCCGTTTCTAGCAGCGCTCGCTATCCCCATTATTCTCTTGTCGGGAGTTCTCTACTCATGGCTTGCGTCCGACGGCGGCGCGACTTCCGAACTATTGACTCATAAACGTCCGTTTCTCAACCTGCCGTTCTTCATTATCCGTCTTGTAATCTACTTCGGCGTGTGGACCTGGCTCTCACGCACGCTACATAAGTCAAGCATTAAACAGGACGAATCGGGCGACCCTGCGATTACAACAAACCTCCAGCGATTTTCCGCGCCCGGTTTGCTCGCGTATGCAATGACCGTCACCTTCGCATCGTTCGACCTGATTATGTCTCTCGATTACACGTGGTTTTCGACGATATTCGGCATTTACTTCTTCACGGGCGGCGCAGTTTCGTTCTTCGCATTTCTCGCAGTTGTTTCGATTCTGCTTCAAAAAAACGGCTACCTGAAACGTGTTATCACAATCGAACATTACCACGACGTAGGCAAGCTTATATTTGCATTTACGGTATTCTGGGCTTATATCGCGTTCAGCCAGTTCATGCTTATCTGGTACAGCAACATACCCGAAGAAACCGCATGGTTTATGAAACGACAGACAGGTGCATGGCTATACGTCGAAGTTGCGCTTCTCATTATCCACTTCGCAATTCCGTTCTTATGGCTTATCTCGCGCGGCTTCAAACGCCGTAAGCGACTGTTGGCGGTCGGGGCGATAATGATTCTCGTTGCTCATTATCTCGATCTTTATTATCTAATTATGCCCGAATTCGTGCCGGGAAATGCATCTCTGACATTTAGCTTTATTGACCCGCTTCTGTTTGTCGGCATCGGCGGTGTATTCGTCTTTGCGCTTGCAAAAACAGCAGGCAAACACTCACTCGTCCCGACATCCGACCCGCGCCTCTCCGACTCCCTCAGATTTGAGAATGTGTAGCGTTCGAATGGTATACCCAATCACCTAGTATTTTCACACATTCGAACTTGTGCTAAACATGGTGGAAGGTCAACTGAACAATGCTACAATCCAACCCTCATGACTTTTGATAAGCATCGGTTAAAGGTACTTATTAGCAACGACGACGGGCTTTTCAGCGAAGGGCTGACGGAGCTTGCCAATATACTCGCGCCATGGTGCGATGTAACGGTCGTTGTGCCGGCGGGTCCGCAGTCTGCAGCAAGCCACGCTATAACACTGCATCGTCCGCTGCGGCTTTACAAAGTGGACGAAATTGCGCCCGATGTGACGACATATGTCGTGACGGGTTCGCCTACGGATTCCGTTGTGCTTGCGCTCGATTTTGTAATGAAAAGCGATCCGCCGGATCTCGTGTTATCGGGTATCAACAAAGGCGGAAACACCGCTGAAGACGTGAGTTATTCGGGTACGGTTGCAGCCGCGATGGAAGGCGCGCTCTGCAGAATACCGTCGATTGCGATTTCGCTCGAAGGCAAGAAGCGCACGCATTATCACGTCGCCGCGCTTGCCGCGCTCGCGCTCGTATGCCGAATATCACGAGCAATGGGTTGTCCGATTTCGAGAAAAGCGGAGGAGATCGTCCCGTCGCACCTGCGGCTTGAATGTAACGGCGAAGTTATCGGCTGGAAGTTCATACTGCTCAACATGAACGTACCCGATATGCCCGATGGTGGAATAAAGGGCTGGCAGGCAACATCGCTGGGCAGGCGCGACTATAAAGACATCATAATACCGAGAAACGACCCACGCGGCGAGCCGTATTATTGGATAGCGGGTGAAGAAGTCGTTGCGGACGACCCGCCCGGCAGCGATATACGCGCAGTGCATGACGGGTATATTTCGCTGACACCGCTGCTCCTGGATTATACGGACTATTCAAAACTCGAATCATTGAATCAGTGTCTCGGAATTGAAGCTAAAAACGTATCTGATAAATATCGAAGCGCATACAACGACCGTGATTCGTTTAGTCAAGCGGAACCGATTTCGCTTCGTGTCGGCGGACTCACTCAAGAGGAACTCAATCTTGTTCTTAAGAACATTCCCGCAGACCTCACATTCGTAAACGCTGACGATAAAATCGTGTTTTATGCTGAAAAGGATGCATATTTGTTTCCGCGCAAACCCGAGATTATCGCTACAGACATACGCGATTGCCACAGTGAAAAAAGCATGGCGGAACTCGAAGAAATGCTTACGTTGTTCAAGTCTGGTGAGCGGCGTATGGCACAAAAATGGAGCAGGCGCGACGGTCGGCTGATTCGCACGCGCTATATAGCGGTATATGATGAAGACGGTGCGTATCAAGGCATTCTTGAAGTGGCGGAAGACGCTACGGAAGCAAACGAATTAAAAGAAATTACAGACCTAATGGAGTGGGTTTGAGATGCGACGATGTTTTGCATTTGAGTATAGATGTAAGCGAAGGCTCGAATAGGTTAGAATAAACCTTGCCGGTATTATGTTTGGAGGAGCGTATGTTAGTTAACAAACACATATCTATGAACTATGGAACGGTTCTTGGAATTGCCTGTGCGGTGTTTATCGCACACGCAATAGCGAGCCCGACTGCCGCGTTCGCCAACGGTTACGAGGAGAACCCGCCGCGCCTCGCGTGGTCGCCTGTTGAAAACGTGCTTGCAGCGGTAGTGAACGACGAAATGTGGCTTGTCAGGGATTGCTCTTATTCCGATGTTATTGCAAGCGGGGATGTCGCTTCGCCTACCTTCAGTCAGGACGGTCGCTATCTCGCATTCGTGCAGGGCGGCAACCTGATGATTTACGATATGGACACTTTGATTTGTATGGCGGTTGTTGATACAGGCGAAGTAATCGATTGCACTTTCGACCGAGTCGAGCCGGACGGAAGGACTAGTCATAAAATATATTTCACGGCTGGTCCGCTTTATTACGGCTGCGATATATACATTTACGACGTGGCTAGCGCTGAAATTTTTATCGTAACCGACGAAGGCGATGCGTCCGCAAGCGCGCCAGTTCCCAATCCGTATTCCGATATGATTGCGTTTGTGCTTCACGGCATCGAAAGCCCGGGCGGTTATGAGCAGTTGTACGTCAAGGGTGGCGAGTTCCCCGAAATCCGTGCGGCGACAGCAGCTCAACCTGCTGGCGACTGGGGTTATCACGAATCTAATCCATTTTTTATAGGACCTAATACGATTGTTTTTCAACGCGGCGGATGGGGAGATTGGACGCTTTACAAACTCGACCCTTCGACTAAGCGTGAGGAGGTTTTTCTTCCAGCCGCCGCTCAACCTAGCTTATCAACTTATCGAAACGTATTGGCGTTTTCGCGTCGTGACCCGTATCTCGTTGAGGAATACGAATACGACTGGGAGATTCCTCCGACAGTGTGGGTCATATATCTTGACACTGGAGCAGAGTATGAGATAAGTCCATACGGCGTTTGGGCGGAATTTCCGGCAGTTTCGATTGACGGCACGCACATTGCCTGGATCGAAAAGGGTGAATTTGATCGAGTCGTCATTCGTTCGGTTGTTGACGCTGTGGGATAACCGGTTCGTTGTTGATTATCACGTATTTTGGGACATTCATCCTTTTTTGTACATATGTGCACAATCACATATGCTACTACTGATATAGTTGAATTGCCAACATTGTGTTAGGATAAACGCTCATGTTGATCTGCGATTTTTATTCTGCTATCGGTGACGAAATTACGTACAGAATTGCGTATTTGCTCTCAAAATACAGGTTAAGTGTTAAGGAACTCGTAGAAGCCCTCAACCTTAAACAACCGCACGTATCTCACAAACTTGCTAAACTTAGAAAATATGGATGCGTAAACCACATACGCGTCGGTCGTTTAGTGTTTTACGAATTGCAGCATCCATGCCGCACAATTCTGCTTAATGGCGACGAGTTGTGGCGCGATCTTCGTCCGGAATATGCTCATAAATGGCTCGGAGACATCGAAAGACTCAATAAACAAGTCCCAAACCTCGATGAACGCACACACTAATAGCTAAAGCGGATTCACGTTAGATTTATATAAATGAATGCTAGGAAGAGTTTGTAAACTATGATTACCTTCCTTTCACGACTATCGCTCGGCAGGAATTGACATTGCAGAAATCCTATGACTCATCATAAAGTTATATTTGGTGATTGCAGAAGTATGCGGGAAGTTCCCGACGAATCTGTACAACTAATGGTAACTTCACCGCCGTATTTCAATGCGCCGTTTGATTATAAAGATCTTTTCCCAGACTACAACACATATCTTCAAACAATACTAGACTTTGCGACCGAGACTTATCGAGTGTTAGCGCTTGGCCGAATTGCTGTTGTAAATATAGACGATATGCTTGTTGACGGCAAAAAGTACCCGATTGTTGCAGATACAACTCGTTTGTTCATGATGGCTGGATTTACATACCGAGACAGAATTGTATGGAAAAAACCAGACGGGTATTTACGAATCAGCAGGCGCAGCGGTGTACTTCTACAGAATCCATACCCGATGTATTACTACCCAGATAACCTTCTCGAAAGTATTCTGATTTTCCAAAAGGGTAAATTCGATTATAGATCAATATCGAGGAGTGTTCGCGAGGAATCGAAAGTAGACACTAAACGATTTCAGGACGATAGGTGGTTCATGACACTTTGGGAGATGACTAATGTTCTTCCTGGAGCATCTCTGGAAAAGGATATCGCTGCTTATCCGGAAGAACTTCCGAAGCGCATTATCACGCTGTTTAGCTATAAAAACGAAACCGTACTCGATCCTTTCCTAGGTAGCGGTACAAGTATGAAGGTTGCACGTGAACTGGGAAGAAACAGCATCGGTATAGAACTTAATTCGAGCTTGTTAAAGATAATCAAGACAAAAGCAGGATTTTCAAATGACAGTCAAAGATTGTTTAGTAACGACGATAGTTTCGAAGTAGTGATGCGGGAGGATAAGGATGTTGGATATAGAAGCTAAGGTTGAAGGCATTGAATACAAGCCGTTTCTGTGCAAAACATTGCGCGAGTACACTATATCTGAAATTGAATTCGCACTGAACAGCGCTTCCGTTTTTAAGCTAAGAGTCGATGAAGATATATTCGCTGTCTCAAAATGGGTTTCCCCTAAACGAACTAGATCGTATCCTTACGAACGGGTTTACGACACATTATCGTTTTCGGGCAAGCGTATATCAATCATTCCAGTCGTCAAGGACGAGGGAGCGAATGGAGACAGGGACTTCATTCAGTGGGACACAATTTGCCTAATGAGCTTGCTTAATGTGTATGTGATTCCTGCATATTATTCGTCGGCATCTCGCAATACAAACTATCGTAACAAGATTACGAATCAGCGTTTCGATAACGCATATATCAAACGCTGTTTTCAAGAAATCAAATCGTACCAGTCTGATGGACTTCACTGGAACTTGAATCAGTTTGGGGAAATCGGTAGGTTGATGCACACAGCATACGAACACTACGAACAAATCTCGACTGAACTTGGCGTTTTGATGCATTCTAGAGTAGGTATTGAGGAAAGAATACGTATAATCGATGCAGGAGTCGAGTCGTTTCGATTGTCGTCAAGAGAACTTGCATCATCTGCACGTAGCCGAGAAAGCGGATTCACACAGACATCAGAAAGACTTGAAGGCGAAAAAGCAAATATCACAATTACAAACTTTTATGGTGGACTGTATTACTTTACTGTGGATGAAGGTAGGATAGAAAATGACGGTATTCACC
>CAZRQJ010000019.1:18371-20065 GCA_964602075.1 uncultured Planctomycetia bacterium | reverse complement strand
TCAAATCAAACTCTATTTCGGTTGAGAGCGAACTAGATAAGCGCGGCGAGTTAACGGCGAACAACACAGGTTCGAGCTTGCGAACCATCGACACGACACGCTCGGAGATACTGTCTATGAGTCCGTTTGCGACATCGGATTTCGTCGCTCCACGCGATAGAAGCGAAATAACCTCGCTTTCGGCAAAAACTGTACACATGCTGTTAATCCGTAGTGAATTTCCGCTCGTTTCCGCGAGATCGGCAAACCGCGATATATCGACGCCAAGCGCACGAGCCATAACATCGAGAAACCTGCCAGTACCCGCAGCGCACTTGTCGTTCATGAGAAAATCCATCGGTTTACCTTTAGGGTTGACGCTGATTATCTTCATATCCTGACCGCCTATGTCGATTACAACGCGCGTCGTCGAGTTAAGAGTATGCGCGCCGCGAGCATGACAGCTGATTTCGCTTACAGTGCGTACGGTGTCGCCGACAAGCGCTTGTCCATATCCGGTAGCTGCGGTCGCTGCGATTCTTATATCATCTATTGCTCCGCCGAAATGTTCACTTGCTGCTAGAGCAATAGCATTTTCACGAACTAGCGCGATATCCGATTCGTAATTGCCGCTCACGCGTTCAATCGCGTGCGATAAAAATACGCAAGCATCGTTTATCACCACGGCTTTTACAGTTGTAGAGCCTGCGTCTATGCCCAGATATAACGAGTTATTCTGCATGTTTCCCTAAATGACCGTAATACATTTTCAACTAATCGAGCGTTTCAAAGAACGCTTTAAGGCGAGTCGTGAGTTGTCCGGCATCGCCAAGCGAGTAGTCCGTCTCGATGTGCATAGACGAAATCTCGTTCTCGTCAAGCCTTTTCTTCAACAGGTAATGCTCGACGCCGTACATCTGGCAGAAACTCAAGGTATAGTCGATAACGCCATCCGCTTTGTATTCCTTTGCATAACTCACTACATTGTTGAGCCGTTCGGTATTCGGAGTAATGCAAGCGCAAGGTGTTTTCAGGTAACGCTCGGCTATGATCGCAAGCATTTCATCGAGATCATCCGAAACTTGCTCGATTTTCGCGTCGAAATAACGCGTTCCCGTACAACTTTCTTCGCAAACAACGATTCCGCCGTTTGTCTCGATCAAGTAATGCAACTTCCAATTCGGGATCGCCATCGGAGTGCCTGAAATCAAAATGCGTTTAGCGTCGCTCGGAGCTATTGACACGCCTTTTGCGATTCTGTCTTCAAGTTCGTCGCAAAGAGCGTTAACCGCTTGCGTGAATCGCGAAACATCGTCGTAAAACGCTACTTGACTGATGAGAAGCGCGTCCCTGCCCGATATAACTGGGAACGGATTCTTGCGAATGTCGTATAGTCTCTGAAGAGCCATTCGTTTACCGTTAACTAGATTGACAGCATCTTTGAGTTTCTCGGTCGTTATCTTTTCTCCTGTCAACTCTTCAAGGCGATTTTTCAAACAATGGATTTCTTCGAGCCATATACCTTGACAGCGGTTGTCAGATTTCTGCGGTACTTCCATTACGTGAATCGGCGTGTCTATCGCCATTATCTCCCACGTCTTCTTCTTGCCGTCGCAGGTTGTTTCTCCGATAACGAGGTCGCAACTCTTGAAGTAGGGGCATAGATTCGATTCCTTGAAACCAACTGCGGATTTTATCAACGGACAAAGGCCGCG
>CAZRQJ010000019.1:0-18361 GCA_964602075.1 uncultured Planctomycetia bacterium | reverse complement strand
TCTCCGTCCGCCGCTACAAAATCTGTACCGCTGCATAAACCTATGCAGATTCCGTTTACTGCAAGAATCATTTCTTCCGGAACGTAAACGCAGTATGTGCCGACAATTCTGCCGCCCTTTTCCTTGTGGTCTAACAATTCCTTGATGCGAAGACCGTGCACTTCGCTGATAACAAAATCGAAATACTTCATGCCTTCGGGGCGGTTTTCCTGCGACAAATATATATCGCCATAGAATTGACCGAGAATATTCATCAGTTCGTCGTGTCTGACGAGGTCAAGACCGAGTCCTGTCCACATTTCTTTCCAATCGCTCATTTGACACTCCTTAAATCTGTAAAAATGATATTCGGTGTTCAGATTTACACCGAGCTTTTAGTAGTAATGAAGCACTGGTCGCGCGCGCATGCTCCTGTCATACGGCGATTATCGGAATTTCAAAAAAATCGTTCAACCGAATGTTATTGAATTATTGGAATCATGAACGAAAGTTGAGGGTTAGCTGGTGGCGGTGAACGGAATGTTTTTGTTAGGAAGCGTCGGACCGACGCAAAGTCCGAATCACCGCCTTAGAAGTTGCTTGCTCACGCTAAACAGATCCATTCGCGTTCACCTCCGTTTTTAACATAAACGCGATTATACCTCAATGTTACATTTGCAACAATTGCTATGCAAAGTTGTTGAAATATATGTGAATAACAAACTAAACAAAGAGTTCTGTCAGCACGTGTTATACTTTTTAAGCGTTTCCGCTCGCGTTCGGTGGTTTGGTAAACGCAAATCCAATTTTTTTGTTTAACTGTCGGCGAGATTCGCTTCTCGTCGTAAGGAACTTGCATGACTCTTAGAGTATTCAACACTTTGACTCGCGCCAAGGAAGACTTCAAACCTAAAACGCGCAAGCTAGTACGCATTTATACATGCGGTTTGACTGTTTACGACTTGATGCATGTCGGACACGCTCGCACTTATATTTTTTGGGATGTTTTTCGCCGCTATTTGAAGGCGTCCGGTTATGAAGTAATCAGTGTTATGAACTACACTGATATAGACGACAAAATCATTTCGCGAGCGAAGGAGCGCGGTATAGATTTTAACGATCTTGCCGAAATGAACATCGCCGCGTTCGACGAAGATTGCGAGAACTTGAATATATTGCCTTACACGGTTCAGTGCCGCGCAACAGATTACATCCCCGAGATGATCGACATGGTCGCTAAGCTTGTCGAAGACGGATTTGCGTATGTTGTTGAAAGCGATGTTTATTTCGACGTTCATAAGTTTCCGCGATACGGCAGACTCTCGGGTCAAAAACTTGATGATTTAGAAGCCGGTTCGCGCGTTGAAGTTGACGAACGTAAGAAACACCCGGCTGACTTCGCGCTTTGGAAGGGCACAAAACCCGGCGAGCCTTCGTGGGATTCTCCGTGGGGAAAAGGACGACCAGGGTGGCATATCGAGTGCAGCGTGATGTCCACTCATTTTCTTGGCGACAGACTCGACGTTCATGGCGGCGCTGTTGATAATATGTTTCCGCATCACGAAAACGAGATTGCCCAAACCGAAGCGTTTTTGGGGCTTCATGATTCTGAAGAACGGTGGTGCACATATTGGATGCATCCGGAACACCTGCTTCTCGAAGAAACTAAGATGTCTAAGTCGTTAGGCAATTTCATAACCGTCCACGATTTGCTGGAAGACACAGATCCAAATGTTGTTCGGTTGTATTTCCTTTTGACACATTACCGAACTCAAATGAATTTCACGCGTGAAGGTTTGAAGGGCGCCGCTAGTGCGTTCGAGCGAATCGAGAACTTTATTTCGATCGGTTTCAAGCGTTTGATGGAGTTGGATGGATTCGATCCCAAACTTCTTGAAGAAGGAGAGTTCAGATTTATGCAGGATTGCATCGCTCTCGATGATAGCTTCAATGAGGCGATGGACGATGATCTAAACTGCCCCGCCGCGCTTGGAGCGATTTTCGAGTTTATCAAGAAACTCAACTCTAAGAAATTTGACAAAACGGAAAACGCTGCTGATTTGTTTTTCGCACTTAACGCGCTTGTCGCAAAACTGGCTGTCTTAGGTATCGATATTGAGCCGCCAAACGACGTTGAAGGCGATGTCGGCGCATTCGGCGATTTACTGCAGTTGCTGCTGATTGTTCGTGCCGATGCCCGGAAACGCAAAGATTTCGCCACTTCCGACGCAATACGCGACGGGTTAAACAAACTTGGCATTCAAATCGAGGACACTTCTAGCGGTGCGCGGTTGCGCTAAAAGTAACGAAAGCTTGGTATGACTAATGTATTGTGAACTAGCTACTATATATTTGCGGTTGATCGGAGGATATTATGGTTAATTTCGAGGAGCAGGGCGATGTCTTAGTTATCTCCTTATTAGGGGAGCTGACTATTTCGCGAATATCTCTCTTCAAAGATAGAATCGACGAATATCATATCGACAGATTTCATAAAATTGTTGTAAATCTCGATCGCTTGTCTTTTATAGACAGTTCTGGCTTGGGTACGCTGGTTCTTCTTATCAAAGAGGTTAAAAACAACTTTGGTGCGGTCGTGATTTCTTCACCGCAAATCCAAGTCAATAAATTGCTCGAAATGGTCAAAATTGATAAATATGTAGTAGTAAAGCCAACGCTTGAAGAAGCTATGAAGTACTTACACGATGAGGTCTCTTAAACCACTCGAAATGTTTGAATACTCTTCTATATGATTGGTGACGGAAACTCCTATGAATCTCTTGCGCTTTTCAAAAGCTGTGCGTGGTTCAATGTAGGATTTTAAGCTCGTTTCGTTTTCGAGATTCGTTTTTTGTTTAAATCTGCTTTTGAAGCGGTTGCTTTGGGTTTTACGGTTGTTCTCTTCTTTACCGCAACTTCCTTTTCTACATTAGGAGATTTCAACTTGATATTCGATTTCGACAGCCAATTCTTTAGTACATGCGGAAGCGCATCTTCAACATTTTCTACGAAAACAAGGTCTATTCCCTCTTTAATCTCTACAGGGACTTCAGAGAGGTCGAGTTCGTTCGCCTTAGGAAGGATAACCTTCTTTAGTCCGCTTCTTTTGCTTGCCAGAAGTTTCTCCTTCAGACCGCCGATTGGAAGAACTTTGCCTTTCAACGATATCTCACCTGTCATTCCTACGTTCGGAATAGCGGGAGTGTTTGTCATCAAACTGACGATAGCGGTAGCGACTGTTATACCGGCGCTAGGACCATCTTTAGCGATTGCGTTTGCAGGAAAGTGAATATGAAGGTCGTAGTTTTTGAACTTGTCGTATTCAATGCCGAGTTCTACCGCATGAGCTTTTGCCCAAGTCAACGCTGCCTTACAGCTTTCGCGCATGACATCGCCGAGTTTACCCGTTAACAACAGATTGCCTCCGCCGGGCATTAACTCGGTTTCGATCATGCCAATATCGCCGCCAGCAGCAGTCCAGAACAAACTCGTTACTACGCCGATTTCGGACTTTCTTCGCTCGCTTTCAAACTCGAATCGGCGAACGCCCAGATACACCTCTATGTCGTTTGGCGTAATTTTTATTTTGTCCTTTTCGCCTTCTGCAATGCGAAGCGCAACTTTGCGACAAATTTTAGCAAGCTCGCGCTCAAGGTTTCTCAAACCTGCTTCACGTGTGTAGTTCAAAATAGATTTCTTTATTGCCAAGTTTGAAATTGTGAAGTGTGATGTCTTTAATCCATGATTTTCCATCTGGCGCGGCAGCAGAAAGTCGCGAGCGATTCGTATTTTTTCGATCTCTGTATAGCCGGGTAGTTGAATTACTTCCATTCGATCGCGCAAAGCTGGCGGAACCGTGTCCAAAATGTTTGCAGTAGCGATAAACAGGACTCTCGACAGGTCGAACGGTACTTCGAGATAGTGGTCGCTGAAGCTGAAATTCTGCTCGGGATCAAGAGCTTCGAGAAGTGCGCTTGATGGATCGCCGCGAAAATCTGCGCCTACCTTGTCGATTTCGTCGAGCACAAAAACAGGATTGCGCGTCTTGACGTTACGAATGCCTTGAATTATACGACCGGGGAGTGCGCCAACGTAGGTTCTGCGGTGTCCGCGTATTTCGGCTTCGTCACGTATACCACCGAGCGACATGCGAACGAATTTGCGACCGAGAGCACGCGCTACGCTCCTACCGAGACTCGTTTTACCTACACCGGGAGGTCCAACCAAACAGAGAATGGGTCCTTTAATGTCCCCGCCACGGAGTTTCAGCACTCCCAAAAATTCGAGCAAGCGCTGTTTTATTTCGTCAAGCCCGAAGTGGTCGGCGTTGAGAATCTTGCGCGCTTCCGGTATCTCAATATTGTCCTCGGATTCAATTGCCCAAGGAAGGTTGCAAAGCGTATCGAGATATGTGCGGATAACACCCGCTTCCGCGCTTTCGCTGTGCATACGCATCAATCGTTCGAGCTCGTTAACAGCTTTGTTTCTAACTTCCTGCGGCATTTGGGCGGCTTCAATCCGGTCGCGATATCTATCGAGTTCTTGTTCGCGTTCGTCGGTTTCGCCGAGTTCTTTGCGTATAGCCTTCATCTGTTCGCGCAGGTAATACTCACGTTGTGATTTCGACACTTCTTCCTGAACCTGATTTTGAATCTTGTTCGTCATGTTCAGAAGCTGAATCTCTCTCGTTAGAATCGTCGTGATGAGTTCGAGACGACGTTCAACGGCAAACGCTTCGAGTATGCTCTGGCGAACATCCAAAGTTACTTGAATGTTAGCGGCAACCATATCCGCAAGCATGCCCGGATCGGTCACGTTGCTAGCGGCGACGATAACTTCTTGCGGAAGATTGCGGGAAAGTTGAACGTATTCGCTGAACAAATCAGACACGCCGCGCATAAGAGCTTGCACTTCAACCGAATCGTCTTCGATTTCCGGCGACGGACTAATCTCGGCTTCTAGAAAAGCCTCATTTGAAACGAATTTCTTCACTTTGAAACGCGACAACCCTTGAATGAGTACGCGCGCGCCGCCTTCAGGCAGCTTTAGTTCGCGAAGTATCAAACAGATTGTGCCAACCGAGTAAACATCGTCAGATTTCGGTTCTTCAATGTTCTCGGACTTCTGCGTCAAAACCGCGATTAATCTATCTTGACCGACCGCGCGTTCAAGCGCTGCGAGCGAGCGCTCGCGGCTTACATGTATTGGCATTACAAGGTGCGGAAATACGACAACGTTTTTCAGCGCAAGTATCGACATAACGCCGGGATAATCCTTGCGCGCAACCGCCGCATTTGCATCCTGCCCCTCATAACCCTTCTGTTCTTTTTCGCTCATAAAAAATGCCCCTAAAAGCAAGCGCATTATAGCAATAATAATGAACTACGAGTTTATCACACATTATTAAACGATTCATTACGAAATTACATATATGACGGTTGAATCATGTCACTACTCATGAGGTATTATATAAACGGTGAATTTTTCTCCGAAAGCGTTTGACGTTTGGGAAGTGAACTGTATGCCTTTGTATGAATTTCTATGTGAAAAGTGCGGCCAAGCGACAGAGATGCTTATAAGTTTCAAAGAATCCGATTCCGAGCTTGTATGCGACGAATGCGGCGGTAAGCTCAAGCGCGTATTCAGCGTTACAGCAGACGCGCGTCCGTCAAGCGGTGCAACTGGCGATAGCGGTCCGGCTTGC
The DNA here is from genome assembly GCA_964602075.1 of uncultured Planctomycetia bacterium. Lineage (GTDB taxonomy): Bacteria > 4484-113 > 4484-113 > JAGGVC01 > JAGGVC01 > JAGGVC01. The sequence goes on along the minus strand of CAZRQJ010000019.1, from coordinate 12,678 downwards.
GGTTACGGAGGCGGTTGAGCTTTCAAACAAGGCTAGGATAGCCTATGTAACGTGCTAGATAACAGAATCGTCTATACAATGTTATGTTGCAACACACCTGCCAATCCGTTTCACTACTCCAATCTTCACAAGCTTATATCGTTTTGTTGCCGTTATAGATGATGGTTATAATCTTCGCGCCGATTTGTGAACGGCGTTATCGTGCCGCACAAGATTCTAAACCCTGAACTTTGACGGTTGAGGGGTATTCGAGTCACAGTTTTGTTTGTGCGGAAATTAACTACTGGAGGCGCACTATTTTGAAGCGTAAATTCAATAAAGTAACCGTTGACGGAAACCAATCCGCTGCGTATTCAGCACATGCTACCAACGAAGTGATAGCGATATATCCGATTACACCATCTTCGGTTATGGGTGAAATTGCAGATGAGTTTTCCGCCAATGGCAAGAAAAATATTTGGGGACAAGTGCCTAACGTTATTGAAATGCAAAGTGAAGGCGGTGCGGCTGGAGCTATTCACGGCGCGCTGACCGGCGGCTCGCTCGCTACCACGTTTACAGCATCTCAAGGTTTGCTTCTAATGATTCCGAATATGTACAAGATAGCGGGGGAGCTTGCGCCTACGGTGTTTCATATATCTGCACGCGCTATCAGCGCTCAAGCGTTGTCGATTTTTGGCGATCATCAAGACGTATATGCATGCAGAATGACGGGTTACGGAATGGTCGCAAGCGGCAATCCGCAGGAAGTTATGGACAACGCTTTGATCGCGCAAGCGGTTTCGTTAAAGAGCAGAATTCCGTTCCTTCACTTCTTCGACGGCTTCCGCACAAGCCACGAAGTTCAGAAAATTGACGAGATTCCGTTTGAGACGATGCTTCAGATGATTGACGCAGAAGACATAATCGCAGTTCGCGACAGAGCGCTGCGTCCCGAAAATCCGACTATGCGCGGAACTGCGCAAAACCCGGACATATATTTTCAGGCTCGTGAAACCGTCAATCCCTACTACGACAAATGTCCCGGAATCTTTCAAGATTCATACGACCGCTTCTACGAATTGACGGGCAGAAGGTACAACCTTTTCGATTATTTCGGACATCCTGAAGCAGAATCAGTGATAGTGATTATGGGAAGCGGCGCTGAAGCTGCCGAAGAGGCGACGTTGTGGCTCAACGAAAATCGCGGCGCGAAGTACGGCGTCTTGAAAGTTCGTTTGTATCGCCCGTTCTCTAATAAACACATGATTGACGCACTGCCGTCATCTGTTAAACAAGTTGTCGTGCTAGACCGCACAAAAGAACCCGGCGCGGCAGGCGAACCGTTATACCTAGACGTTGTGAACGCGATAGACATCGCCGTAAGCGAGGGCAAGTTTGCAAAACGTCCGCTCGTAATCGGCGGTCGATATGGTCTTTCTTCAAAAGAATTCACTCCTTCGATGATTAACGGCGTTTACGAGCATGCTCGCGGAGCAAATCCGTTCCATGGCTTCACAGTTGGAATTGTTGACGACGTAACTCATTTGTCCGTGTCAATTCCCGAAGAACTCGATACGGAAGACAAATCTGTCTTCAGAGCGAAATTCTACGGACTGGGCAGCGACGGCACTGTTGGAGCAAGTAAAAATAACATCAAAGTTGCAGGCGACTATACAGACAAGTTCGTTCAAGGTTTCTTTGTTTACGACTCGAAGAAAGCGGGCGGCGTAACCTGCAGCCATCTTCGTTTCAGCGATAAACCAATCTTATCGACATATCTGATAAACAAAGCGGATCTCGTAGCTATTCACAGTGAAGCATTCTGGGGACGCATTGACACGCTTAGAGGAATTAGAGAAGGCGGAATTGTTCTGTTCAACAGCTTCTTCAAACCTGAAGAATTATTCGACAACCTTCCGCGTTACGAGCAGGAAATCATCATTGCCAAGAAACTAAAAGTCTTTACAATCAATGCCTACGATATCGCAAAAGATCTTGGACTACCCGGTCGAATTAACACTACAATGCAAGCTGCGTTTTTCAAGGTTTCGGGAGTTCTACCTGAAGATATCTATATCAAAGCCATTGAAGGCGCAATCGAGAAGTCGTTTGTCTCGAAAGGGCAAGAAGTAGTTGACGAAAATGTATTAGCATTCAGAAAGGGGCTTGAGGAAGTTTATCCTGTACCGATTCCAACGGCTATTTCAGTTTCATCCGAGCCGCTCAAGTTTGATTTCAACTTCCCAGACAAAATTGGCAGCTTTTATTCTGACATTATCGTACCTATAGCGCGTCAAGAAGGCGATGACATCACGGTTAGCGAACTGCCGATTGACGGCGTTTTCCCAACCGCTACTACTAAGTATGAGAAGCGTTCAATAGCGACTCACCTTCCTGAATGGCATCACGATCTATGCACCCAGTGCAATCTCTGCGTGTTTGTGTGCCCTCATGCCGCGATACGCGCCAAGGTTATGAACGAGGCGCAAATCGAAATGGACCCGTCGCTTTTCCCGACTATCAAGTTTGTAGATAAACTGGCAACCGCAGAGGACCGTTATCGCATTCAGGTTTATCCCGACGACTGCACAGGCTGCGAAGCTTGCGTCGTCGTATGCCCGGGTATAGAAAAAATTGACGGTCAGTTGACGGGACGCACTTCTCTGATGATGGTGCATAAGAACGAAATTATCGACGACCTACGCAAATCGCTCGACGAGTTTGAGCGCATACCCGAAACCGAGAAGAAATTCCTCAAAGACAACATCAAAGGCGCAATGTTCCGTCAACCGCTGTTTGAATTCAGCGGCGCATGTTCAGGCTGCGGCGAAACTCCATACATTAAACTTGTGACGCAGCTTTATGGCGACCGAATGATTCAAGCGAACGCTACCGGATGTTCGAGCATTTTCGGCGGCACTGCGCCAACATCGCCCTTTTGTCAAAACGATAGGGGGCACGGTCCCGCGTGGTCAAGCTCGCTTTTTGAAGATAACGCCGAATTCGGTATGGGAATACGGCTATCCGTAGATCAACTGCACGAGAAAACATATATGCTTCGCGACAAGATACTCGCGGATGGAAGCGCTTCTGGTGAAATCAAAGATCTCCTTTCAAAGATTCATCCGTTAGAATCTCAACAAAACGATCCAAAGTCTATTGAAGAAAATCAAGACATTGTTGAAGACTTGAAACTTCACCTGACGAATCTGAATGGCAATATGAAAGGCGATATGCGAGAACTTTTAGCAATGCTGCCATATTTCGTGAAGAAATCGATTTGGATCGTAGGCGGCGACGGTTGGGCTTACGATATTGGCTACGGCGGACTCGATCATGTCCTTGCGTCTGGCGAAGATGTGAACGTCCTAGTGCTTGACACCGAGGTGTACTCCAACACAGGCGGTCAACGTTCTAAAGCTACTCCGATGGCTGCCGTCGCCAAATTTGCGTCGAGCGGTAAACGTATCGCCAAGAAAGATCTGGGACTTCTTGCAATGACATACGGTAGTGTTTATGTCGCAAGCGTTTGTTACGGAGCGCGTCCTAGCCAGCTCATCAAAGCGCTGATGGAAGCAGAGAGCTTTCCCGGAACGTCCATCATAATTGCATATGCTGCGTGTAGGGAACACGGACTCGATCTCAAAGACGGTACGGTTCACGGCAAAGCGGCGGTTGAAAGCGGCTACTGGCCGCTCTATCGTTACGATCCGCGCCTTATGGACGAAGGCAAGAATCCCTTGCAACTCGATTTCAAGGAACTCAAGAGCAATTTCAAAGAATACGCGATGACCGAGAACCGCTTCAGAAGATTGCTTCGCGACTTCCCGGACGACGGCAAGGAACTTATAGAACGGGCGAACAGGGAAATCAACCGTCACTTTATGTACTACAAAATGCTTTCAGAACTAGACTTTTCGGGATTCAAGAACGAAGTCGAGAAAGCTGCGGAAGTCAAGTAACACATCTAAATTCAAGGACTGCAGGGCGGGGTTAACCCCGCCCTTTTTTTATATCATACTAAAGATATATTAATAATATTACTTGCTACCTTACATATTTTAATTATTTCCTTAAAATATCTAAAATGCATTGAAAGTAAACGTGAGTTATGTTACACTTGAGACGTGGATAATATCGGTGATATTGTTGATAGATTTCTTGATAGCCTGCTTCTTGAAGAAGGGGCAAGCAAAAACACTGTAGAAGCTTATGCCAACGACATAAGGGGGTTTATCGACGCGTGTAAAATTGAGTCCGCAGAAGACATTTCATATGAGCAGATTCTGCACTTTCGGGAGAGGCTGACTCTGGAAAAGGGGCTTGGCGAAAATGAGCGTACGCGTCCAGCGACAATAGCCCGAAAAATCAGTGCGATTAAGAAGTTCCTTCGTTACCTTGAATCGGAGCGATTGATAGCAGCATATCCGTTGCCTCGAACCTTCAAGTTGCCAAAGACGTTTCCGCTTCCTGAAGCGCTGCCTTATTCGGACGTTGTCGCGCTTATCACCGCTCCAAAAGGCGATGGCGCGCAAGCCGTTAGGGATAGGGCGATGATGGAGTTTCTTTACGCATCGGGCGTACGCGTTAGCGAGTTGATAGGAATGAAGCTTGAAGATGCTCATTTGAACATCGGGCAAGCGCTCGTGCGCGGTAAAGGCGGAAAATCGCGAACTATTCTATTCGGGGTTCGAACAGGCGCAAAGGTAATGAAGTACATTAACGACACTCGGTCGGAGTTTAATGTTGACGATAAGTATCGCGATATTTGGCTTGGGCGAAACGGACCGTTGTCTAGAATTCAAGTTTATCGGTTAGTACGTGACTACTCGATAAAAGCCGGTATTACGCGAAAAGTCAGTCCGCATACGCTTCGCCATTCATGTGCGATGCACCTTTTGGAAGGAGGAGCTGATGCGCTTTGTTCAAGAACTGCTTGGCCATTCAAGCATCAGAACTGTGGTACACTATACGCGCTACAATATTGAGGAATCTCGTCGAATCTACGACGAGTGTCATCCGCATGGCGGAGGTTAAGCGTAGGTGTTTGCGTTTGTTCGCAAGCACGGGGTAAAGGACTATGAGCGAGAATGTGATTGTAAATAATGTTTACTGGTTCTGCTTTCTACTTGGGGGCGTGTATGTACTCATACAATTCATTATGCTTTTATGCGGAGGAATTTTGCATAGCGTCAACATCGGTGGCGGCGGACACAATCTCGATGGAATCGGAGCGGATACCGACTTTGATACACATCATGACACACATGTCGGAACGGGAGCACATCCAACGCATGGCGACGTCTCTACCGGACTCGGCGATATGCACGTCGGACCGCTTTCGCCTATGACAATAGCGATATTCCTAACGGGATTCGGCGGAATGGGACTCGTGGTAAACTCGTTTAACCTGTCGAACAATCTCGGCGTTCCGACTTCAATCATTGGCGGTTTGCTTTCGCTTGTAACCGGTTTATCTATATCGGCGATTGTAATAACGATGCTCAACAAATTTTTCCAGATGACAAGCGCATCAAGCGGATACTCCATCAACGAAGTCATCGGCAAGGCGGCAGTTGTAGATGTTCCGATGAACGGTGATAGTACAGGCGGAATCACATACATCGCGGGGCACGCTACACGCAACGATCCCGCACGGCCGCTTGACAAGAACGACAACTTCAAACAGGGCGATCAGGTGTTTATCGCGGGCTGGGACAACGGCGTATTTCTTGTTGTCGATGTGGAAAATTTCGATTCGCCGGAAATCAAGGAGTTTATGAAGAAAAAAGTCGATCTCTAGACGAACTGTGAAAATTCGAATTGCTCTTAACAGAACGCTAGGATTTTGATATTATGTACGTGATAAACTGGTGGTAGTTATGTGATTCGGTATTCGGAAGGGAACCAAATCGCAAAGCGGGTAAAGGAGGAAAAGATGTATTTACCAATGATTGAATCAATCGATTTGCCGGTGGTGGCGCAATTCGGAACGCCGTCGCAGCTTATCGTCGGTTTTGTCGGCACGATTTTGGTTATCGTGTTGATTATCTTTTGGATCTGGGCAAGCCGATACGTCAAAGTCGGTCCCAACCAAGTCATGGTTGTTTCGGGACGCAGATATATGGTTCGAGACCCAAGCGGCAACATCGTCAAACGCGGTTTTCGCGTCGTAAAAGGCGGAGGCACGTTTGTCTGGCCCGTAATCGAAAAAGTCGATATTATGACTTTGGAAATTATGACGATTGATGTGCGAACGCCCGATGTATATACCAAACTCGGTGTGCCAATCGTCGTCGACGGAATCGCGCAGGTGAAAATTAAAGGCGACGATTTCAGCGTCGGTACGGCGGCGGAGCAGTTCCTATCAAAAGGATTGACGGAGATTCAGCGCATCGCTCAACAGACACTTGAAGGTCACTTGCGCGCTATAATGGGTACTCTATCGGTTGAAGACGTTTACTCCAATAGAGACGCTTTCGCGCAGAAAGTTGCAGAAGTTGCGGCGAGCGACTTGAACCACATGGGGCTGGGTATTATCAGTTTCACGATTCGCGACGTTCGCGACACTGTTGGTTATCTCGACAGCTTGGGCAAAGCGCGTACCGCCCAAGTCAAGCGTGATGCGCAAATCGGCGAAGCGGAGGCGCAGAGAGACGCCGATATCGCTATCGCGGAGGCACAGAGAGATGCCACGATTCGTGCGGCGAACGCACAACAAGCCGGTGAAGTTGCCAAGTTCGAAGCGGAAACGAAGGTTGCAAGCGCTCGCAGGGATTACGATATAAACGTGGCGGAGTTTGAAAAGATGTCGAATCTGACGAAGGCACAGGCAGACCTTGCTTACGACTTACAGAAGAACAAGACAATGCAGGAAGTTCGCGAGCAGGAAGTTCAAGTTCAGGTTGTAGAAAAGACCAAGCAAATCGAACTTCAAGAAAAGGAAATTTTGCGCCGTCATAAGGAACTTGAAGCAACCGTTTACAGACCCGCGGAAGCGGAGAAATACCGCATCGAACAGTTGGCAAGTGCAGAGCAGTTCAAACTGACGCAGGTTGCGCAAGGGCAGGCGGAAGCCGACCGCAAACAGGGATTCGCGAAAGCTGACGTTGTAAAAGCTGCAGGCGACGCGGAAGGTTCAGCCATCAAAGCCAAGGGTCTCGCTCAAGCCGAAATCATCAAAGAGCAGGGTCTCGCGGAGGCAGAAGCGATGCAGAAGAAAGCCGCCGCTTGGAAGGAATACAACGAAGCGGCAGTCCTGCTAATCTTGATCGAAAAGCTACCGGAGATAGCCGCGAGCATCGCTCAACCGCTGTCAAAGACGGACAAGATCGTAATGATTTCGAGCGGAGAAGGCGGAAGCGGTGCAAGTCGCATCACAAAGGACGTAACCGAGATTATGTCGCAGCTTCCGCCAGTTGTGCAAGCGTTGACTGGGTTAGACATAAACGAGCTTCTGACTAAACTTCCACAACTCGGTAAGACAGGCGATGTCAAAGTTGACGAGTTAAAGAAGTAATCTGAATCCGACGTCCTATTGAAGTGTTTCAATACGGTCGAATAGATGATTGCGCGGTGACTGAGCAAAACCAAACCGGTTACCGCGCAATTGATTTTAAAGATTGCGCAGTATTTACGGAGAATGCATTACCCTTGTTTATGCGCTTCGGAAGCTATTTGAACCAGTGAGACGGAAAGAAAGCCGGAGGATAATTATTGGAACTGGATAAGGAGCGCATTGAGCGTCAAAATGAAACACGTGAAAAAGCATCAAGGTTTCGACCCCTGCGATGGCCACTCTCCCTCTACGAATATGGAAACACACAGGTGAAACGCCTGGGAATATACTCTCCCCGAAGCCGGTATTCATTACGGATGGCGCGCTATTGGTTTGCCGCAAGCGAGGTCGATTTTGAACTGAATCGACTTGGTAAGCCTGTAACGATTGTAGACGTCGGGTGTGAGCGCGGCATCACAAAAGCTTTCTGCCCCGAACGTGACCATGTATACTGGGTAGGTCTCGACATTAAGACTACGCGTCCGGAGCTTGAACTTGCGCGTTACAACAGAACACTCGAGTGCAGTTTCGACGAGAAGTTACCGGTAGAAGATGGATCGGCGGACATTGCAGTCTGTCTTCACGTTCTCGAACATCTTCCACGTCCCGAATTCACGCTTGCAGAAATCATCCGCATTCTCAAACCGGGCGGCATACTAATCGGTGCTACGCCGGTAGTGCCGGACATTTTCACCCGCAGTCAGGAAACTCTGTATCAACGAAGAATTCGACACGGGAGGGCGAAGCCATATCCACATACAAACTCTTTTTCCCCCATGCGTTGGCGGAAGCTTGTCAAATCCAACAATTGCAAATGCGAATTGATGTGCGGGGGACACCTGTTGCGCTGGAGCGATAGCCCGCTCGAAAATTCCGCCGTTTGGATCCGGCTGAACCAGCTCTGGGGCTGCTATTTTTCGGCACTGGCTGGCGAGGTGTTCGTCGTCGCACGCAAACAGGACTGTGGTGTATGCTGAAACCGCTTACCCGCCCCGGTAATCGTAGAAACCGGTTTCAATCCGTATTAGAATAAAATGGAAAGGTGTACGTTTGCGCCGTTTTACTTCAGGAGATTGAAATGTGCATGAAAAGCACGGGAAATAGGCTAGTAGTATTCGTATCGCTGATTCTTGTAACGCTCGTTACGGCGGCACCGGGTATGATCGCCGACACGGAAGCCCTGTCGCAGGCGGAGTTCGAACTCACACAAGGCAACTACGACAAAGTTTTTGCGATATGCAACGGATTGCTCGAAGCGGACTGGACGGACTACGAAGCGCATATCATCATGGGCAAAGCAAACGAAGCGAACAATGAAACCCAATCCGCGATAGCGAGCTACCGTCAGGCTGCGAAGATACTTGCCGCACGTGTGGCGACTGCACCAAAAGACACCGAAAACGCATTGAAAGATCGCGGCAAACTCGCATGGGTGAGCGCGAAAATCGCGGTAAACGCGCGCGACATCGGCGATAAAGGCGCGGTCATCGAATTCGGTCAGCAGGCTTACTACCTCGGCTCGACCGATAAAGACGCCCTTCTCGCTCTCGCTAACGCATACGTCGATGCGGAAAGATACGCGATTGCCCTGCCGGTGCTGACTCGGGCAATTGACGGATACAGTGCAAACGCGGGAAAAGACAACTTCGCAGCGGAGGCGCACTATCAGAAAGGAATTTGCTATTACTACGCCGACGAGTTTGCGAAGTCTTGCGCTGCTTATGCGCTGGCGGAATCGTTTGGGCAGAACAACCTAACATTTTACGGCAACTGGGCGTTCTCGCTCGAAGGCGCAGGCGAGTGGCAGCAAGCGCTCGACATGTGGATCAAGGTAAGCAAAATGGACTGCCCCGACACGCACCTTCAACTCGTCAAAGAACATATTGAGACGTGTGAGGAGATGGTGGAGGGAGGGTAGTTGTTAACCTACAGCGCTAAATTTCCGCATTCGCGCACCTGCCCCTGATAGTAGTTCCCGTCATTTTTAATAACTTTGTCAAATGCGAAATGAAGCTGATTGAAGGGCATTATCCTAGCTAGCTTCAATTTTGTTCGGTTTCTCCCCCTTCACCTAACCTCACTCACTCCCCATCCAGCCCTTTGATAATCCATTTGCCGTCGTCGCCGCGTTCGATGTATCTGCCGACACGCTCGCGGGCATCCTTCAGGTATGTGTCGCACTTTTTGATAAGCCCGACACCCTCCTCAAACAAGCGCACCATTTCGCCGAGTTTTATATCCTCGCGTTCGAGCGCTTCGACAATCGCCTTGAGTCTGTCGAACGTTTCCTCGAAGTTGTCGAGTGCGTCTATCGTTTGCGCTCCGTTATTGGTTTTGCCCATATCGTTTGTCATTATCTCTGCCTCCATATCGTTCTTGGATTCCTCAATATTAGATTCTTCAGTCTCCACATCAGGCTGTTCCTTTTCAACAGGCAGCCGATCGTCTGATTTCGCTTCACTAGCCGCAACAACACCGGTTTGCGGTTCGTCGTCGCCATCAATATCGAAATCGAAAAGCGATTTGAGAACCGGTTTTTCAGGCATATCTTCAACTCCCATCGGTCTATACCGTTACGGCTTCTTGTCCACAACAGCTTTATACGCGCCGCCGCCAGCACGGATTTCCACGCCGTCGCCGTCCGATACGGTCTCGGGTGATGTCACGATTTCGCCGTCGGTTGTGCGGGTCACGACACTAAAGCCACGTCGGAGCTGCTTTTCGTAGTCGCATGCGTCGAGTTTTGCGCCCATCGCTGTAATGCTCTCAACGCGTTTTTCAAGCAGGTCGGCGGCGGATTTCGGCGAGCCAAGTTTTATACGCGTTATCTCGCGTTCGTAGTCCGAGATGACCCGCGCAAACGCGCCAAGAGCCTTGCTGTCAAGCATTACACGCGCGTTTTTTCGCGACTCGTCGATTCGCCCGTGAACCGATAACAGCGCTTCGTAACCGTCGTCGAGCGCGCGTGACGCATCGTCCACGCGCGACAATAACGCACGAATCGCGCGCATTTCCGCCGCCCGCTCGAAATCGACCGCAACCGACCGCACCTTCCTATCTATCCAAATAGGCAGCCTGTCGCGCATCGCCGCGTATTCACTCAAAACGATAGGCCACTTGCCGGTCGCTATCTCCATAGCAGCCGTGGGTGTTGGCGCACGCAGGTCGGCAACGAAATCCGCTATCGTCACGTCGCTTTCATGACCTACACCGCATATCGTAGGAATCGCCAAGTCGGCTATCGCTCGCGCCAGATTCTCGTCGTTGAAACACCATAAATCCTCGATGCTGCCACCGCCTCGCGCAATTATCAGAAGGTTGAACTTGGAAGCATCGCGCTCTACGCGCGCGAGCGCACGCATAATCTCCGCTGGCGCCGAATCGCCCTGTACAAGCGACGGAAACAGCCTTATCTCTACATGCGGCGCATTCTTGTTGTGAATGTTGAGTATGTCTTGCAGCGCTGCAGCCGTCGGACTCGTGATAATTGCAATCCGCCTCGGCAATGCCGGAATCGGAACCTTGCGGGATTCGTCAAATAAGCCCTCGTTCCTTAGCTTTTCCTTGAGTTTCTCAAACGCCGCAGCAAGCGATCCCAAACCTTTCGGCACAACCTCTGACACGGAAAGAGAGTACTCGCCACGCGGCGCATACACAGTCACGCTTCCGCTCGCTACCACTTCTTCGCCGTCTTTGAGCGCTTTTGCCGCTTTGCTTCCTGCTCCGAACCAAGTGCAACGGATGCTGGACGATTTGTCTTTGAGCGTGAAATACACATGGCCTCTATCTGAAATTTTAAGTCCGCTGACTTCCCCGACGACCGATACGGCGGTAAGCGCAGGCTCACCCTCAATGAGCGTTTTAATCAAAGCCGTCAGTTCTCCGACGGTTAAAGCTTTCCGCATCTGCGACACGTCACTATTCTACAGGAAGGCGAGCATGATTGGTGCGTGATTTAAGGGTATAATGAATTATGCTTCGATTATCTTCATCGAAATTGGATTATTTTGTTGCTTCAAACGCGCGCTTGGGAGCAGTCACCTGCTTGTCCAGACGTTTAATTACACTTGCATTGCTCATCTCATTATTGCTTGCCATTTTTTCTTTGAACCCCGCCAACGCACAGAACGATGTCCCACCCGGCGCTCGCATTTTTTACAATCCATTCCCGTTGCAGTATGATATGTACCTTGTTAAGGTTCTCGACGGGCTTGAGCCGGGAGTTTCAACTCTTCGCGATGCTGTTGATCGTTATGGCGAGCCGCATGTGATTTCGAAAAACACATACTTCTACTGGGAATGGCAAGTGCCCGAAAACGTGCGAAAGATACGCATTTCATTCTTTCCTCCAAAAGGCAAGATGAAACCTAGTTACAATGTATGCGGATTCGACGGGCGCGCGGTAATAAAGGAAATTCGCTGTTATGACGGGAGGCGCATGGGAAAATCTACTTTTGTCGGCGACCTAGTTAATTTCACGCCGTTTCCGTACGAGATTAAATACCATTCGCCTGAAAACCGTTACGAGATGTGTTTCTACGAGCAAGGTTACAGTATGTTTTTTGACGGCGACAACGAACAGTTCCTGTTCGAGCGTTATTTCCCACATGAGGATCTTGCGATTCGCGGCGTTTACTATTTCAAGTTAGGAACAGGCGGATTTCTCTATGTGGAGCAGGATTATTTATACTGACGCTAAAATGGTCGCTTGATACAAATTTACCTAATTTTCTCAAACTGACCGATTTATGCAGAGTTGAAGCAAACATCATTCAAGATGCGGTAGATATACTTGCACTCGCGCTTCTGCGCGCAGTGAACTCTTTTTCTGGCAGGTGTCGCATGGCTGGAAGTGAAACATGGGAACTCTATTCAGACTCGTCGGGTACGTGGTCGCTAAACGTTGATGAACTGCGCGCCGCACTGGCGGATGCGTCGAAGTTATGGCTTGCCCATGACGGACTCTGGTTTCTCGAATTCGAGAAGCGTTATGGGATAGAAGAAGCGATTGAAGCTGATAAAACAGCTTGGTCGGTGTTTACGAAAATCGAAGCTCGTAAGATAATGGTGCGGCTAGGGATTAATCAAGGCGAAGGAATACCGGCTCTCGTAGAAGCGTTAAAGCACAGGTTGTACGC
>CAZRQJ010000018.1:13143-20229 GCA_964602075.1 uncultured Planctomycetia bacterium | reverse complement strand
CCTTAACTTCAAACCTCGTATTGATCGCGACGGGTATATAACAATCGACATCAATCCGCAAGTATCGAGTCTAGTCAGATTTATTGATCTAGGCAGCGGCGCACAAGCTCCTTGGACTAGAACCCGTCAAGCAGTAGCGACCGTACGCGTAAAGAGTGGTGATGTCTTTGTACTAGGCGGAATGATCAGTGAAGAAGAGCGTGAAAGTTTCAACCGAATTCCATTCTTCCATAAGCTTCCGCTGTTCGGTCCGCTCTTTGAGACGAAGACTAAGACGAAAGAGAAAACCGAAATAGTTGTAATTCTGCGCCCGTACATCGAAGACTAGTTACGATTGTTGAAAATTATGTTCTTTAATCGGTAGTAGATTCTAAGTGGATGTACTCTTCCGTGACCGCTACGTTCAGAAGTGCGTAGAAACACGTGGCGACAACATGTTGACATAGTCCAAACCTGATTTGTGTGTAAGTATATTATCTGCGTAGCATCTATTCGGTTTCGGTAAACCTGATGTCGTCGACATCAACAACTTTCGATACTATGTAGTTATGTGTTATCGTCGGATCGAACGACGTGGTAGCGGTTAAAACGCGCTCTCCGAAGTGAAACACCCAGTGTTGTTTCGGATTTACTTGTTTTACATAAATCGCTCCGTAACCGGTAATCTCACCTTTGAACCAACGCTCGCTCTGTTCGAGATCTATTTGAGAGTATCTTTATCGAGAGGGTAGCTTAGAATGTATGCTTGTAAGTGGGTTCGTTAGCCTGCGGCCCAGTTTCAATAAAAACGCATTCGCCTATTCTCGCTCGAATTCCCATATCATCGACGAGTTCGTCGCCAAAATAGCGTTCATTAATCCACCATTCCTCGATAAAGCCTGCTTTGCACGATCCTCGCAATCACAACACGCGTCGCTTATACTTGACTCACATTTATCGTTGCCGCTCATGCGCAATGTTCTTCAGTGAATCCAGCTACCGCAGTAATGGCAGAAATGGCAGCGACAAAAATTGCTAGTGCAAAAGTAACTTTGATGTTCATGTATTAATCATCCATCAAGTATTCCACAGCCAAGCTTCACGCGCCCGTTAAAGATCGCCCGAATTAGCGCGATTCACTATGAGGGTATCACTCATAAGAGACTATGTGAAGCCCAAGGGAACGCGCATTTTAGGGCTCTATCTCATTAGGTTATCAAGCAATTTTGTGTTATAATTAAGGTTCTTACTAGTTTATCGAACAAGCCTACTTATGAGCCGTCGAACTGATTTTGATATTGACATAATCCGTTAGCAGTGGCATTCGATTTCATTCGGTATTGATTATGATTCGTTTAGTTGACGCAAGCCTTACTTACAAGAACCTAGTTGGCTCCTTGAGGGGCGTAAACTTTTACGTCCCCAAACAGGACTTTGTGTTTGTAGTCGGCGCAACGGGCGGTGGTAAATCGAGTATGTTGAAACTCATTTACCGCGACGTCATTGCCACTGAAGGCAGCGTATTTGTGTTTAACAAAGACGTCGCCAAGCTGCGCGGTCGTGAAATTCCATACTTCAGACGTCGTATCGGTGTGATTTTTCAGGATTTCCTGCTGATACCTACAAAAACAGTTTGGGAGAACGTAGCGTTTGCATTGCAAGTTCAAGGAGTTGGTTTGAAGCAGCAGAGAGCGCTTGTGCCAGAAGTTCTAGAAATGGTTGGTCTGCTTGGCAAATTCGAACGCAAACCTACCGAACTATCGGGAGGAGAGCAACAACGCGTTTGCATCGCTCGCGCCCTAGTTGGTAAACCTAGTATTTTAATCGCCGACGAACCTACAGGGAACCTCGATCCAGACACTAGCGCAGGCATTATCGAATTGCTTATGAAGATTAACCAAAGAGGTACGACTATCGTCGTTGCAACACACGACGAGAAAATCGTCGATCGATCCAGACGTCGCGTCGTAAGAATTGAACATGGCAATATAACGGCTGACACACCGGCTGGAACGTACAACGATTAAGGTATGTAAGGAGACCGATGATGGTAAAGTGCTTTGCTCAAGTGATACTCGTACCGATTTTTACGCTAACAGTTTACTTGAATGTCGCGTTTGCAAAACCTGTGCCTGTAAGCGGATTCGCTGGAATGAAATTCGGAAACACAATCAAAGAGATTAAAGCTAAAACCCCTTTTGGAGTTAAGCCAGACCAATGGACTGTTGAAAAGGTCACTTTTGACGAGTTTGGCGACTACAAAGACAATTGGCTTTGGTCGTTTGATGTCGTCACTAAATTTGCTCCATTCAAAGAGAAGCACTCAATCAACGTCGTTTGCAGAATCAACAGCGAAGGTAAACTCTGCCAGATAAACGTGACAGTATTTGATGCCACGACAACCGAAAACCTCGATATGCTCAATTTTCTTGGCAAGTATGGCGAACCGAAGGGAATCGAGGAAACCGGTTGGGACGGGTTTCTATCTGGAGACAATCCCTGGGTGCTTTGCGAATACTCCGAAGGCAACATGTACCTTATGTATGAAGACACCGACCTTTATGAGTATCACGGCTGCCGTCATTAGTTGAAACTGTCTGCCTAGCGCTTGGAGGTATAAAGATAGCTAGCTTCTTGTTTTTTTTGGGAGAGTTCCTAGCGAGTCTTCGAGAGAATCGTATCATTATTGCGGCTTATGGGTTGCAAGTTACAATATCGTTGCTTGTGCTTGGAGTGTTGTTAGTCACTGTGATCATCATCAACCGTTTTGTTGGTCAACTTCGAGCAATGATAGAGATACACGCGTTTCTTGAGCAAAACCTAGCAGCCGATGACTACATTAAAATCCAAGACGAGATAAAAGCGATCGAAGGCGTCAGAAGCGCAACGTATATAAGCGCAGAACAAGCGCTTGAAAACTTCATTGCTACAACTGGAATTGAGATCGACAGCTTGCTTGAAGACAACCCACTTCCGGATTCATATGTCGTTAAGGTTCGCAGAATTGATGATGTAACTAATGTAGCCGAACAGGTCAGACGGATTCAAGGAATAGCCGATGTTCGTTTCGGAAAAGATGTAGTAGTCAAACTCTCTAGATTTTTCTATATAGTGCAGCTTGTATCGGGTGTCACTATACTGTTGATGTTGTTGGGAAGTTTTTCGAGTATAAACAACATAGTCAGGTTGTCAATACACGCGCGAAGGCGAGAAATTCGGATAATGCAGCTTGTCGGCGCAACAAAATGGTTTATTCGATGGCCGTTCTTATTCGAGGGAATGTTTGTTGGCGCATTCGGAAGCATACTTGCCTCGTTGTTCGTTTGGGCGGGATATATGGGATTGACTCAACTGTTTGAAGGCCTGCAAATCTTCAAGAATGTGATACCATACGATGCTTTCATGATAACGGGAGTAGCGCTCTCTATCATTGTTCTCGGTACAGTAATCGGTCTAGCATCAAGTTTCAACGCACTATCTCGCTATCTCGCCGAAGACGAGCGTATTGTTATTGAGACCGCCCGAATTAGGCGCGAGCTCGAATGGAAATAAACACGACGAGGTGTTTCGTATGAATCACTACTCGAAACTACTTTTATCGGTCTTTATTGCTTTTGTAATGTATACAGCGGCTCTGGCTTTGCCGAATTTGTCTGCACCCGTTTATGGAAAAAGCTACGAAAGCAGGTTATCGGACATAAGAAATCGCAAAAAAAACATCGAATCCGATATTCGCAAGTTGAAGAACGATAAAGGCGCACTGTCAAACGAACTAAAGAATCTGGACAGCGAGTTGCTTACCGCTGAAAACGAACTTGAAACAGCTCAACAAAACATGAAAGAGCAGGAGTTTGAGAGGGATAGTCTTCAAAAGGATCTCGATATAAAGAACGCAGATTTAGATAAGAAGCGTGCGCAGCTTGGCGAGAGAAGTGTCGAGATTTATAAGCAGGGAGACCTTAGCTATCTCGATTTGGTGTTTGGCGCGGAAGATTTCGGCGACTTCATTAATCGAGTGTTCTTCTTACAGATTATCTATGACAACGATCAATCTTTGATTGACAGCGTAAAGAATGGAATAGCGGAAGTCACATTGAAAAAAGTTGCCGTCAACCAGAAGATAAACGAGATAAAAGATCTTCAAACTGAAATAAAAGCTCGTATTGAAGGGATAACAGAATTGCAGGATACCAAGAAACGAGCAATGGATGTTTTAGATAAAGACATCGATATTTACGAGAAGAGCGTAAAAGAACTTGAAGAGGAGTCAAAACGCATCCAACGTGAACTTGCAAATTTAGCGAAAAAGGGCGGCGGTTACAAAGGCAAACCTTGGACCAGCAAGTTTTTGAAACCGGTAAGCGGTGAAGTCAGAAGCGGTTTTGGATACAGAATCCATCCAATATACAAGCGCAGAAAATTTCACATGGGAGTTGATATTAGCGCGTCATACGGTACCCCCATAAAAGCCGGTGGTGATGGCAAGGTTGTATTTGCCGATTGGCGTGGCGGTTATGGAAAATGTGTAATCATCGATCATGGGAAGAGCGTATCAACGCTCTATGGGCATATGTCCAGCATTTCTGTAGCAAACGGTGATATTGTAAAGGCTGGTAGTATAATCGGTAAGGTTGGTTCAACGGGTTTATCGACTGGTCCGCACGTGCATTTTGAAGTGCGAATCAACGGCGAACCGGTCGATCCGCTCGGAAAACTTTAACTATGATTAAACCTGCGGTGTGTATCGCATAAAACAACGATTTACGGTAATATTCCGCTTCTTATCTTCCCTTGGAAGGATGTTATGAAATTCGATTTCGACAAGCAGTTTTTCAAAAGGCTTCCTCTCGATGTAGTTTTAAGCCTCGTTATCTGGATTCTAATATCGGTTATATCGTTCGTAGGGGGAATGCTGTACGAGCAGGGCAAGGTAGTCGCTCGTGAACTTTCCGCCGAAGAGGCTTTCGATGTAACACTCGTTCAAAAAACTTACGATTATGTCAAAGGTAAGTTCTATAAATCTCTGGACAAATCGGATGACGAGCTTTTATACGGCGCGATGGGCGGTATTGTCAATGTTCTTCACAACCCTCCTTTCAACGACCCGTATTCGGGTTTTTTCGACCCGGAACGTTATCAAACTCTTGAAACTGAAACAACAGGCGAATATGCTGGAATCGGCGTTTTGATAGAAGTCTCGACCGAGTTCGGTTATCCGCAAATAATGAAAGTGTTTCGCGATTCACCTGCAGCAGATTCAGGCTTGAAGAAGGATGACTTTATAACTGCAGTAGATGACGTTTCGACAGAAAGCAAGACGCTGCAAGAGGTCGGAAAACTGATTATGGGTGAGAAAGGAACGATAGTGACGCTGACTATTACCGATTCCGTCTCATTCGAAGCGCGAAAAGTTGAAGTAACCCGTGACAGAATCACGATCCATAGCGTGGAAGAAGCCCGTATGCTTTCAAACGGACTTGGTTATATTTTACTAACGAGTTTTCAGGACAATACAACCCTGGAAATGGTTGACGCGATGGATAACCTTATGAAACTAGGGATGAAAAAACTAATCCTCGACTTGCGTGGAAACGGAGGCGGTACGCTCGAGAACGCCGTGGACATAGCTAGCATGTTCATCCCAGACGGAGAAACTGTTACGACATTGGTTTATCGCACGAAAGAAGCGGAAGCTAAGAAGGCTGACACGAAAACAAGGTATAAAATTCCGAAGTACGACATCCCAGTCATTTTGCTGGTGGATGCTGGCAGCGCGAGCGCAAGCGAGGTACTTTCGGGCGCGTTAAGAGATCACGGGAAAGCTATTCTCGTTGGTGACAAGACGTTTGGCAAGGGTAAAGTGCAGCAGATATATGAAATATCGAACAAGTACAGAAAACTTGCTTTAGTGCTGACTGTTGCGACATACTACACGCCTGCGGGCAGTGATATCGACGGCGATGGCGGGCTCGATCCCGACCTTAAAATCGGTTTCGACGAATACCGCAATGCAATACCCAGACTTGGTGAGATTGAAAAAGAAGTTGACAACCTTCGCAAGAAAATGATCTCTTTGAGAGAGGAGATTGTTGACAGCATTGGCGAGAACGATATTGTGCTCAAGCGAGTTCAATCGAATTTCGATACCATTTTCAAAGATGGCATAGAGAATAGAAAAAAACTCAAAGCGAATGCCGAGAATGCCGAGTCGTCTAAAGAAGCAACATCAGATGAAAGCGCGTTGGATTCGACGGAAACGGACAAATCACAGGATGAAGCTGTCGAAAGCGGTGAAACTAGCGGACAATCTCCCGACGAATCTGTAACCCAAGATGACGGCGACAAGGACTCTAAACACAACTCTGAAACGGATGGTAATGGTGACAAAGGTGTCGAAGACAGCGGCACCGGCGCAACCAATTTTATACAGAACTATTCAATTAAATGCTAGGAGGACAAAACAATAGAAGAGGAATACATTCAGGAAAACGAAAACTGGGATATTATGGCGGGGCAGCGCGTCGCAATATTTATCGACGTGCAGAACATGTTCTATTCCGCTAAGCACCAGTACAGCCGAAAACTCGATTTCGCAAAGCTCCTTACCTTTATCATCAACGGACGCACGATGGTGAGGGCGATAGCGTATGTTATTCAGGCAGGTGACGTGGACCAATCGAGTTTTATAAGTTTCCTCAAGCTCAATGGCTTCGAAGTTCGCGCTAAAGAACTTAAAATCCGTCCCGACGGTTCTACAAAGGGCGACTGGGATATGGGTATTGCTATTGACAGTATGGTTCTCGCAAGGAACGTAGACGTTGTCGCGCTCGTTACAGGAGACGGCGACTTTACGGAATTAGTCAACACACTAAAGGCGCGTGGTTCACGCGTTGAGGTTTATGGATTTCCGCTTAATACATCGGAGGAGTTGAAGCGCTCGGCGACCGAATTCACTGCGCTGAATGGCGATGTCCTTCTTTACGAATAAAAGGCTAAAGAGCATATCATCGTACACAAAGCTCTTGTTCTTCGCATTTGCGATGTTAGTTTTTTTCGGATGGGTACATATTAGCAGCGCTGGCGCACAGACAGGTTTGGACATATTTA
>CAZRQJ010000018.1:7254-13133 GCA_964602075.1 uncultured Planctomycetia bacterium | reverse complement strand
TCGACAAAAACGCGCCTATAAAAATTGTCGGTGGCAACTGGCGATGGGAATATCTCAACGACGATACAATCTATGGCAGCGGTAGTGGCAACATCCGTATTTCGTGGGGGAACAACCTTACGGCGCGAGCTGATATGGCTCATATGGTTCGTCCGCAGAATAGTCTGACGCTTTCTGGAAACGTCGAAGTGATATCAACTCAAGGCTCGCTAAAATGCGATATGCTCGAATATAACGAGTCAACGGGCAAAGCGCGGTCGGTTGGCAACGTAACTGTAACGTATGTCGATCCCCCGTTGCGAATCAAATCGAACGAAGCTACCTATACGAAGCTCAAAGCGAACGATAGTTTTGTTGCCTTTAATGGTTCGGTTTCTATGCTTACAGCGCAAGACGGTTCGCTTGAGTGTGGCGATATAAAGTACTACATTGACAGGGGTATTATTTCTATACCAACTAAGTGTACAGGAGCACTTCCTCTGAAGTTTGTTGACGATCCGTCAAATCCATTCTACGGTCGTGATGCTAGATTCGACGGCGAAATGCTGGACGTTCTACTGGACGAAGACGGCACTTTTTCGTTCGCGGTATCAACAAACGTAACAATCGACACTGGAAATGCTTTTATCTCTGCGCCAAATCTATCGGTATCGAGCAGCGGTGACGATTCCGAAAACGCAATACTTAACGCTCCTGAAAGTGGTTATGTTACAGGCTGGTACTTAACAGCGGAAGGAAAACGAGCAGAATTTTCGTGTAAACGTCTCGAACTCGACCGAAAATCGGGTGAACTTAGATTATCCGGTCGAGTGAACCTCAATGGCGAAGGATTCGAGATGATCACAGAACTCCTAAATCTGGATTATATTGACGGCTCGTTTTCTGCATCGAGCGATAGACGAACAGAGATAAACATCGACGATCTCTTCTTTGAAGAACAATCGAGCGGTTAACATTAGGCATAAATCGAATTGTCGAAGTTAATCTCGGCTATAATCTTGTGGGATCAGCCGTTTGAAGCCTACGAATACAATCGGATGGATAGCGCGTATATTGTGTGCTGTCACCTGCATTTACTACCTCGAATTCGCGATGGGCGGAGCGGGACTGTTCGACAGCGGTTTTGCTCTGACATCTGCTGATTTATGCTTTGAATCGCTGTTGCTTTTATCTATCTTCTTTCTGCTTATCAGCTTCCGTTTTGAAATACTGGGTGGAGCATGCGCTTTACTCTGTGCAGTTGGTTACATCTTGTTGTTGCTCGTTTACGCAGACAGTCCTATCTGCGACGTCCACACTTTTGAAAACGATTTTACAAATATCGCAGCGCAAGGAATGCTGTTTGTTGTTTCTGGAATCGAGCTTGTTAGATTAAAGCGTCGTCATGGAAAATAACGGAACTTATCGGTGTATAGACAAATCAAATCTACGCGGATATCTATCAGGAGGCTATATGAGTTCGATTAACAAAATTGGTTTAATGGCGCGCGTGCTCGGCGCATTGATTTTTGCATTCTTTATGTTGTTTATCGTTGGAGAAGGCATACTCGGAGGACCGAAAAACAATTTTTACGGCGTCAACGCACATGAGCTTTTGTTGATTATTCTGCTGGTTGCAGCAGTCTTAGGTCTTGCAATCGGCTTCTGGCGCGATATCATCGGCGGAGTGGTAACAACAGTCTGTTCACTAGCATGGTTTACGTTCGAATTGTACGGTGGAACAAACGTAAAAAAACTCGACCTTGATTATTGGCCCTTTTATCTTCTGCTAATTGCAGGAGTGTTGTTTCTTGTGTCTGGTATCAAATATGGAGGTAGAGTGCTGAAATCGTCTAACTATGCTCACCCTGATTGCTAAGAGCTAGTTTGTCAAACTGTCAATCTCGTGTACAATTAAAAAGTCTTTAATCGTTTTCTAACGGAGGGGAGCGGTGAAGTTCTTGCTGACAGTTATTCGTATCTATATCTGGCTAATCGTAGCCTGGGCGTTGATGTCGTGGATTCCGTTCCTTGCAACCTCTACATTGCGACAAATCATAGGTTTACCGATTGTTCCTTTGCTTAAACTATTCGGATTTGCGCAGATAGGCATTGGAAGCGGAGGCATAGGATTTCAGCCGATTATCCTGATTTTGATTTTGACGATTCTAGAGCGATGGATTGAAAAAAAGTATCAGGAGCAGACACAAACGGGTTATGCTGGCGATACCGTTTATGATAGACATGGGTTTGAAGGAAAACAGAAGCAGTACATAGAAGCTGACCGTCCGTGGTATGAAAAGCTCGAATCAGAAGAAGAGAAAGAGCAGAAAAAATTTGGAAAGTCGGCTCCAAGAAGCGATATATCTACACCATACCGTCCAGAAGTGATTGCGACCGAAATCGAAGCGACGAAAATACATACCGATACTGCGGATGCGAGCGTTGAAGATGCAGAGATTAGTGAGTTAAGCAACAAAGACAACGTCTGAAGTAACTCTGTGATAACAGAGAATTCGTCTTAAGAACTCGCTAGCATTGCTTAGAGGCAAGATTACGAATTATTCTTCAACGGCATCGCTGGAATCAAAAGTATCGAAGATAAAACCATTCTGTTTATATGTTCCCGACGCGTAATCATTTGAGTTTTCTGATTTTACTGTTAGCGAGGCGTCAATTTTATCGGGCTTCGCCTTCGTATAGTCAACTTCGTTTTCTGATAATTCAATAGTGAGTTCATCATCTAAACAAATGATCTCGTCTTTAACTGCGCTGATACTTGTTGTGTTTTTTTCGGAGTTAAGTTCTACTGACTCGCGAGTAGGAATACGATAGGTTGGATGACTTATCACGTGAGAATGCGCTTTTTGCCAGCCTTTTGTTGTAGGATGTGCGTTATTGAAAGATATGGTTTTGCGCCTTCGAAGGACTATCGTCGCCCATATCGCGCCTAACCATAAAAGTGAAAATTCAAGATTTAACAACTCCGCAAAGCTCACATCGGAAAAATTGAATGTGCCTGTTAAAGAAAAAAAAGTAGTTACAACGATTATGGGCCAGATTGCGAGCAGGAACACTCGAGTGAGATTGCGTCCCCAAGGGTAAAGCGTTACGATCAATCCACCGATTACGCCGACAACAAGAGATATTTTGTAAGATGTGGGCGCGGGCATCAGAAAGTGGCTCGCCCAGCCGCACAAGCCCCAAGCGAGTGCAGTACAAGCAATTGTAAAGTAGAGAAATCTAAGCATAACTAAGAAAGTATAAAAGTTGATTTTACCTCATATACAGCTTGGATCTCGGTGATACACTGCAAATAAGTAAGACGCAGTAAATTAAACGCTGTTTGCTAATTGCTAGAAATCAGGGAAGGTGTTACAATCGCCGCGCACGCTTGCGTGCTACGGGGTTAACTCTTTCAGTATTAGTGATGACTGGGGGTTGAGATGGCGAAGTTTTGTTCAAGCTGCGGTTTTAATGTTGAAGAAAACGACAAGTTTTGTCCGGATTGCGGGGCAAAATTACGAACGCGGGAGGAAATGCAGCAATGCGACCATTATTGTTCCGAGTGCGGCGCTCCGATAGTTACTCGAACGGCAGAAGCGATTTACAAACCCACAAGCGCACCTGCACCAAGCAAACCGTCAAAAACCGCTGCTGCTAAGGCGGCTGCGCCTGAAAAAGAAGAAGACAAAGCGGATGAAGAATCATCCAGTGGCGGTATATCGGGATGCAGCGTGTTTTTCTGGTTGCTTGTTCTAGCAGGGATAATTTACGGCTGCTATTACTACATATACATGCCTTACATCGAAAGTCAGCAGCAGGAGTCTGGCTTCACGTATGGATACGGCTCTACTACATTTGACGAACAACCGAATGCATCAAAATCAGTAGGCGGAGCAGTTAAGGAAGATGAATTTCCCGACGCGCCCGATGGCGATGCGCCTCCGAGCAAGACAGCTCGTGAAACACAATCTCTTGACACAATAGTTGACAAAGGTGCGAGCGAAAACGTTAAGCCGCAAACGGGCAGTGGAACTGCAACATTAGACTCTAATACAGCGGAACTCAAAACACCTCAACCTTATCCGAATACCCAGTTTGGTCCGCAGCCAATTACACCCCAGTACCAGATAGAACTCTTAAACTTCATGTGGGGACCGAGTGAGCAGCACAACGGCGGGACGATTATAGGTCCATTTCGGGATAAACCAAAAGTAATCATCATAGCGCAAGGTGAGATACTTAATATAAGTCGAGAAGCGCTCCCAACCGTCACAGTAGTTGTTTCGTTCTTTGACGTAGAAGGCAACGAGATAAGTCACGAGTCTGCGATAGTTAACCGATTACCGATTTATTCGGGTGAAGCAGAGCGGTTTTATGTGGAAGCGAATTTCAATTCAAGAATGTACAAAGCAAAAGTTGAGCTTCGCGATCCGCGAGGAAATCCGTATCTAGTTAAGAAAGAACCCGATTATTCAATAAGAGTCGTTCAATAACTCTCACTCGCTTCTGTTTTGATTACTTGAAAGTTGTAAAAACAAAGGCGCGGGACAAACCCGCGCCCACTCTACCCCATACGAAAAGCTGGAGATTGCAATAATTAGGGACGGCGTTTACAACTCGAATTTAAGGTGATGTCCCAAAACTCCGAGATGTGTTTCTTAAGAAATAAAACTGCAGCGGATTTAACGAGCAACTTGGTGCGAGTCATGTCTGAAATGCGTCCTTCTATTTAACTTCGTAAACCAGAATGTTCCCATACTTGTTGTCGTTTATAAAGACGGTGTTCTTCAGTCCCGGATAAATCCCGTTACCGAGAAAGTATCTTGTTCCATCCTCAAATTGTAAAGCTCGACTCCATTCGCCTACCGGTGAGCCGTTAGTCGTCGTTTTACGAATAGTGTCCGCTAGAATATACACGTAATTGTGCGAATCGGTCGCGACGTGTTGTGGATAACGGATGCCGTCCCAAACTTGCTCAACTTTACCGCGACGATCCACAATCTGGATGCGGTCGTTACCGCTGTCAGCGATGACTAGACTGCCAAGTTTTGTTATTGCAATACTCGATGGATTGCGATACCGTCCGGGCTTTTCGCCTGCGCCGCCGAACATACGAAGTTCACGCATTTCGGTTAAGCTATAAACTCTGACGGTAGAAGTCTTACGCTCGACGACGAAAAGTTCGACGTTGTTGAATGCTGCCATAGATACAGGCTCGTTAAGTCCGTACGCTAATCCACCGATGTATTCGCCTGATTCCTTATAGACTTGAATGTTACCTTTGCTCTTATCTGCGACGAATATGCGTCCGTAAATATCTGCAACTAATGCACATGGCGATGCGAGTTCACCGATAACGGAATCGGCGCCGCCAAACTCACATTTAAGCGACCCGTCTTCATTCAATATACGAACCGAGCTGGATTTGGTATCGACATAAACGAGCAAGCCGTCTTTAGTGAAAGTAAAAATCTGCGGGTCATCGAAGTAAGCGCTTGTCTGCTCTCTATCAACGAGCACTTTGCGCAACTTCATATCGGGTACATTGTCGATCATTGAATGTAATGCAAGCGCAGGCTCGATCTGCGACAAGGGAAAGCCGAACATATCAGGGCTCGTAACTATGTTGTCATCAATATTGAGCATGCCAAGTTCCGCAGTAACCGTCTTAACGGAGTTCCCGCGCAGGTACATCATCAATTCTTCAAGCGCGCCGTCGATTCCGCTCATATCGATACACTTGGGACTTTGTTGCTCGATGGCTGTAGTTGCTACAGGCATCATTGCTGCACCGAACGATGAGCCGGGTATAACCGACGACGATGCTCCGACAAGAATACAAACTAATACTGAAGCTGCGACGAAAACAATTTGTTTTACCGACATTTCAACAA
>CAZRQJ010000018.1:0-7244 GCA_964602075.1 uncultured Planctomycetia bacterium | reverse complement strand
TAGGTTCACGGCGTTGCGTACGGTAGATTTAGATTCACACTCTTATCATGAAGCAATACCGAAAACAATGCCAATATCATATCGAAAAACGATACGGAGATAACCTATTCCCAACTGAAGCTGCCTCACGATTTAATGTACGCGGCGGCGAACAGTTCATTCCTGTTCCAAGGCGGCGTGGAAAAATGAACAAGTAAATTTTAGATCGAATACGCTGCATTGTCAAGTGGCATCACGCATTTATCTACGCATATCTACAACAATCTACAACTTATCAACAGAGATATCGAGATATAACCACAATAAGTAACAAGAATCACTGCAATATGTTCAAAAGTCCTGCTTAACAACGCGATTTTCAACATTCGTTTGACGAATATGTTAACTTCACGTTGCTCTATCAACAACTATCAGCAATCATCAACATTTACAAACACAAACAACACGCACTTCTATCAGATTTTAGGCATAATTCATACTTGAATTGTGTGAATTTTGTTGCCGTTTAGTGAACATATGTTTGAACCCCTAACATTATCAACAAAAACTAAGCATAATTTGTTAGTAACCGTTGCATTTCCAGACCTCATTTGCATCTACGCTATAATGAAAGAGTGATTGTACAGTTCTCTAAAATGCATGGTCTCGGCAACGATTTCGTCGTTGTAAACAGTCGTTTTAACGCCGCAGAGACGCGAAACAGTGACGCCGATTCTCTTGAAAATCTCACCCAACTTCTAACAAGGTTATCTCCAGCGATATGCGACCGCCACTTCGGAATAGGCGCGGACGGCGTGATTGTCGTTCTTCCATCGCAAACAGACGACTTCAAAATGCACTATGTGAATTCCGACGGCAGTCTTTCAGCTATGTGCGGGAACGGTGTTCGCTGCATTGGCAAGTATGTCTATGACAACGGTTTGACAGAGAACGACCACATTTCGCTTGAAACACCTGCTGGAGCGGTCGAGATTGTTTTGGCTATCCTCGATGGCGGGGTTGCGGGCGTAACCGTAGATATGGGTGAGCCAAACTTTGAAGCGAAATCTCTGCCTGCGATTCACCGCGATTCCAGCATCCTTGAAGAGAAGATATATATAGACAACGATCCGCTTATCGTAACGTGCTTATCGCTTGGCAATCCACACTGTGTACACTTCATCGAAAGCGCAGTTAAAGCTTGCGACTATCCAGTGACGAGAATCGGTTCGAGAATCGAGAATCTGCGGAGCGTATTTCCCGAGCGCGTCAACGTCGAATTTGCTAAAGTTCATTCGCGTGATCGCGTCGAACTGCGAGTGTGGGAGCGCGGGTGCGGTGAGACGCTTGCCTGCGGATCAGGCGCATGTGCAACGGTTGCCGCTGGAATTGTCACTGGTCGAATCGACGCAGACAAACCAATTGCAGTACTGCTTTCGGGCGGTACGCTTGAGATATCTTGGGGCGGTAAGGCAGGTGACGGCATAAAAATGTTCGGTCCTGCTGAAACCGTTTTTACTGGCGAGTTCGACACCGATAAGTTTGAACAACACTAATCGCATAGCAATTTGCATTCTAACAACGAAAAAGATTTGATTCTGCCGAAGAAAAAAGGGCTCCCCTTTTATTCAGGGAGCCCCGGTGGGATGGGGTAAAGGCGAAGGATTACTCCTTCGGGGGATGGCTTTTTAAGAGTAACCGGATGAAAGCATAATGGTCTTTCTCCTATCCGCAACCCTCGTTATACAAACAATTAGGACACGTATGACAAGTCCCTGTCCGCTGCATAATCGACCCGCATTCGGGACAAGTAGAACTCGCCGAATGCGAGTCGAAAGTATCGTTTTCGCGTCGGTAAAGATCGGAATCGCCTAGCGGCAATCCGCTCTGAATCATCTCGACAGATGGTTCGGTCCTCGGTGGATGTTCGACGCCGTTATCAGGCATCGCGTCTCTGCCGAGAAACTTAAGCGTAAGCCATCTAAAAATGTAATCTACTATGCTTTTGGCTTGGCGAATTTCCTTGTTGTTTGTCCAACCGCTCGGCTCGAAACGCACATGACAGAATTTACCGGTCAGAACTTTAAGCGGAACGCCGTATTGCAGCATTATGCTCGTCATCGTCGCAATGGTATCCATCAAACCGCTAATCGTCGAACCCTGCTTTGCCATCGTCACGAAAATTTCGCCGGGCTGACCGTCCTCATACATGCCAACAGTAATGTACCCTTCATGCCCGTTAATACTGAATTTATGCGTAATACTCGAGCGTTCGTCAGGTAGTCTGCGGCGTATCGGGCGAGGCAAACCTCTGCCTTTTCCAACTTTCTCGTCATTGTCGTCAAGCGTCGTAGTTAGAGGTTGACTGCGCTTGGAGTTCTCGCGGTAAATCGCGATGGCTTTTAGTCCGAGTTTCCACGCTTCGACATACACTTTAGCAATTTCGTCCGGCGTAGCGTCTTCCGGCATGTTCACTGTTTTCGATATTGCGCCAGATATGAACGGCTGCACTGCCGCCATCATTCTTACATGACCCATATAGTGAATCGAGCGTTTGCCCAATGGCGCACGGAACGCGCAATCGAAGACCGCTAAATGCTCTTCTTTCAAGAACGGCGCACCTTCGATTTTCTCGTTCTTGTCTATATACGCAACAATCGCATCAATTTCTTTTGTGTCGTATCCGAGCTTAGATAAAGCACGCGGTACGGTATGGTTGACGATTTTGAGCATTCCCCCGCCAGCAAGTTTCTTGTACTTCACGAGAGCTATATCCGGCTCGATGCCTGTCGTGTCGCAATCCATCATAAACGCTATCGTTCCCGTCGGAGCGATAACCGTTGCTTGAGCGTTGCGCACCCCGCAATTTTCAGCAATCTTTAACGTGTCGTCCCAAACTTGTTGTGCCGAAGCAAGCAGATAATCTGGCACTAACTTTGAATCAATCTGCTGGCTCGCAATCTGGTGCTTGCGCAGCACTCTCATAAACGGTTCGCGGTTCTTGTCGTATTCAACGAACGAGCCGACTCTCGAAGCCAGTTCAGCGCTTGCAAGATAAGCGGAACCTCCCATTAACGAGCTGATGGCTGCAGTATATTGTCTGCCCTTTTCGGAATCGTAAGGCAAGCCTTGACTCATCAACAGAGCGCCGAGATTTGCGAATCCAAGACCTATCGGGCGATACTTCCTGCTGTTGATCTTGATTCTTTCAGTTGGATAACTCGCGTTATCTACAATTATTTCTTGCGCATAGAAGATAATCTTGCAGGCTTGTATGAATCCGTCAACGTCGAAATCACCCATCACATCAACAAACTTCAATAAGTTGATGCTGGCAAGATTGCATGCGCTATCGTCAAGGAACATATACTCGCTGCAGGGATTGGATGCGTTTATGCGTCCCGAATTAGAGCACGGATTCCAATCGTTGATAGTCGAGTCGTACTGAATACCGGGATCTCCGCAGACGTGCGCCGCACTTGCCATCTGCGCCAAAACTTCTCGCGCTTTGTATGTATCTATTGGTTGTTTACTAGTTCTACCGAGTGTACGCCAGTCTCTGTTATCTAAAACCGCATGCATAAACTCGTCAGTAACTCTCACCGAGTTGTTTCCATTTTGAAAAAACACGCTCGTATACGCTTCACCGCGATAATCGCCGGAGTAACCCGCATCTATAAGCGCCCATGCTTTCTGCTCTTCATTCGCTTTACAGTTGATGAAGTCAAGAATGTCCGGGTGATCTACGTCGAGAATCACCATCTTAGCGGCACGCCTTGTCTTGCCGCCGCTTTTAATAACTCCCGCAAACGCGTCGTACCCGCGCATAAAACTGACTGGTCCGCTCGCATATCCACCGCCATGAAGCCGCTCCTTCGAACTGCGCAATGGGCTAAGATTCGTCCCTGTACCGCTTCCGAACTTGAACAACATACCTTCTGTTCTAGCAAGTTCAAGAATGCTGTTCATGCTGTCCTCAACGCTGTTAATGAAACAAGCGCTGCACTGTGGATGCGGCTCGATACCGACGTTGAACCAAACAGGGCTGTTAAACGCTGAATACTGATTGAGCAGCAGATGCGTCAATTCATCGCGAAATGCGGACGCTTCAGCGTCGGACAGAAAATAACCGTCCCTGCGTCCCCAATCGGTCATAGTATTAGCGACTCGCCCGACAAGCTGACGAACGCTGGTTTCACGTCCGGGTAGGTCAACCGCTCCTGCAAAATACTTGCTTACAACTACGTTAACAGCCATCTGGCTCCATGTGCTTGGAACCATAACGTTTTGTTGCTCGAATATCGCTTCACCTTGCTCGTTGGTAATCGACGCTGTCCGCGCCTCCCACTTTACCGTGTCAAATGGTGAATGCCCTTCTTTAGTGAAGTAACGCGTAATTTCCATTACGCCAGCGCTATTGGCAGGTTTGAATCCTGCACTTGGCAGGGACTTTTGGTTAGCTTTGTCCCTATTATCTTGACCAAACGGCATGCCTTTACCTCCCGTTAACTGGCATGAGCCACGAACTAATCGGAATTAGAAAACAAACTGTCCACAAAAACGAACAATCCGCACTCTGCAATTCCGCCTCATATTCCTAAAAGAGCTTAGTCACACATTCCATAAAACGGTTCTAATTAGCTCTCTTATTTACGAAAAATGTTACTGACATATCGACATTAACAGCGGATGTTGACAAAGAAATGGTTACTAACAAAACTACACATAATACAAGTGAATGTTAGTAACTTGTTCGCAACTCTGTTAGTAAACATCCGATTTATCCTGATTCACGTCAGAAGACAGTACATTTTTACCACACTTCGTCGCGAAATACAAGACCCTTGAACATGCCAAATCCAACTTTTTATATATCTTATTTCAATAAGCAGGTATAGATTAAATGTAAGCGACTGACTTGTTTAACATCGCCGCGTTTTTCGCAAATGCATCTGCATGTCTAAAGGGTATAATCTGTTTCTATTCCAATGCAGAGGTTTGCAGCGTGAATCGTTTTTTTGCTTTTTTTCTGGCAGCGTTTACCGCAACTTCGACTGCGATTTTCTTTTATCCATCAATACCCGCTCATTCGGAAGAAGCGATTGGAATTGTTCGCGGCAGAATTGTAGATGAATCCGCGCAGCCGATCGTCGGCATAAAAGTTTCGACTTTTTTGAACGAAAAGACGATTTCTGATAGTTTCACAGATAAGAACGGTTGTTTCACTTTACAATCGTATATAGGACGGAAGAGTCTCAAGTTTAAGGCGAGTCTGAATCTCTTTGGACTAACGACGAAAACCCAGACTAAAACTGACATTCGAGTAGGCGAGATAGACATTTTTATTGATAGCGATACGCCAAGACAAACTAAATTAACAGTACCGGTGTTTCTGGCAAATCTTGAGCGATACAGTGTTTATTTATGCGATGTCGAACTCAACGGCGGCACCGCGCGATGGCTAGAGCCTGATTATTTTAAGCTCGCTCCCCTAATTTTATCAGCTGACATAGTAAGAGAAGGGCAGGAACTTAGAATTGAAGTTCCTGTTGAACTTCCGCCATATTCCGAGCTGGCAGGCAGTATGCGCGTAGTGATACATGGGGAATTGTTCAAGGACAGTGTTATTAAAGCCTTTGACGACGGAAAGAACGCGGATAAAGCGCGAGGCGACGGCATCTATACGGCGTCGCATATCGTTTCAAAAAAGGGTCCATTCGGCTTCTTTGTATTAAAGGGTGTTGTCGAACTGCCGCCGCTATCCGCTCTGTTTGAACCGGGTAAAGCATGGCCTCTGATGAAGACCGTAATCGACACAGCCGAAGCCGGCGGACATGTTGAAAGATTGACTACTATCTATTCAATCGGTGGAGTTGAAACGGGTTTGAGCGCTGAATGGTACTACTTCGACAACAACGATGACTCGGATTGGACAAACGCACTGAAATCTATGGAGAAGAGCGGTGTGGAAGAGCACTGGTATTCACTCTATGCGCGCAGCAAGTTGGCTGATGCGACTTCTGCGGTTTTCGTGTGTCGCGGAATGGTCGAGTTCCGCGCGGCGAGCGCGTTGCGAAGAATGATTGGCTATTACGAATCGGGAGATTATGAAAACGCACAACTTAAACTAAACGAAGCTCGTAAACTTGCGCCCGATTATGAATCGCTTCCGCTTTGGGATGCGCGTCTGATGCACGCGCACGGCAATATTAACGGCGCAATTGAAGCGCTTGAAGATGCGGTGAAAGCGAAAAAATTGAAAGGACTCTCGATAGTTCTTGCCGAGTTGTACCGTGAAAACAATATGCCAAGCGAAGCGTTTGCGCAGTACATTGAGGCGTTCAACGAGACATTCGACCCTTACATACTTCTGACTGTCGCCGATTACTTATACGAGATGAAGGAATATGAAGCAGCGCAACGGGCATACAACCTGCTTAAATACTATGCTGAATCAGTTCCATATAATTATGGATTTTTGATGTACGGGGGGTACGATTTCAGCAGAAGATTCTTCAACACTAGCAAAACAGCCGAACAATGGCTCTTTAAGGAATACGCGCCGCCGTCCAACGTTTGGACTAAGGAGCTTTTCGAAGATGCCTATATTATGGGCAGTGTCAGCGGTTGGAAAGCTAGACTAGGCGAAGACGATTGGACGCGGCTTACTTCGGATACTTTGAAAAAATACTCCGTTATGTTACGGCTGGCTGGCGATATAAGACAGGCGTCCGATGTATCACTGTTCATAGACGGCGATGTCGGAATGATCGAGCAAGGAATTGTAGAACTCGAAAGTGCGTTTAATCAAAGCTATGAATGGAGCGAGCTTAATACGATAAACAACCCTCACTTACAAATGGCGTTAAAGCGTTTCATTTCGGTAGCCGCAAAAGACTCCGAGAATTTCGATTCGCATTATCTATCGGCGCTCGCGCTGTTTATAGTCGGCAATTATGAAGAAGCGCTCGAATACGCTTTGAAAGCGATTGAACTGCAGCCGAATCATCAAGAACTAAGATTTTTAACTGCGCGAATATTCGAGACGCTTGAACAGTATGAAGACTCCGTACCGCATTGGCAGTGGTTCGTGGATGAAGCGCCGGACGGAGCGGCGAAGATAATCGCAGGCGAGCGCTTACTTGATTTGAAAGCTGCACTCGGCATCGGGGAGTAGCTGATTGATTTTGTTGAATCTAAACGACTTCAGTAATAAACTGCATAACATCGACGCGTATTTACTGATTATCAAACAATTCGAGCCG
>CAZRQJ010000017.1:0-21192 GCA_964602075.1 uncultured Planctomycetia bacterium | reverse complement strand
GGCGAGGACCGGGTCAGTTCCAGTCCGGCGCCGAGATGGGCGGCGAGTTGTTTGTATGGAATACGCCTGAACTCGAACCGCAGACAACGCGATAAAATTGTAATCGGCAGTTTGTGGGATTCGGTGGTCGCTAGAACAAATATCGCATGCGACGGCGGCTCTTCGAGTGTTTTAAGCAATGCGTTGAAACCGGCGGACGAAATCATATGCACTTCGTCGATTATGTAAACTTTGTACTTGAACTCTTGGGGAACAAACTGCACGCCGCGCCGCAGTTCTTCGATGCTTTCAACGCCGCGATTGCTCGCCGCATCCATTTCGATTACGTCGGGTGCGCGCCCGTCGGTTATGGACGCGCAAACATGGCATACTCCGCACGGCTCGCCAGCGATTACATTTGGGCAGTTGAGCGCTTTTGCGAATATTCGAGCGATGCTTGTTTTGCCTGTGCCGCGCGGGCCGCTGAAAAGGTAAGAATGAGCGATTCGACCGCGGCTCATTGCGCCTTTCAAAATGTGTACGACATGCTCTTGACCGACGATCTCGCTGAATGTGCGGCTGCGGTACTTGCGATATAAAGTTTGATAACCCATCGGTAAGATTATATGCGCACTTGCGATTTGCGGCAAGCGATTAGACCGACTAAATTTATCGAGTTGCGCTGTTGTACCGACTTGTACATCCGCGATTGCGAATCAAACACTATGCGCTAAAATTGCGATATGGACCAATCAAGTTTGCCAGTTGAAAGTTCGACAATCGAAATGCCCTCGTGGGCGTCCGAGCTCGCCGGGCATTATATGAGCCGCACGCAATCGACGTTTATTCTGCACGGTAACGTGCGCGATCTCGTGCGCAGTACAGGTGCACCCGAGAAGACAATTGCACAAACGGGCAGTTATAATGTCGCTTATCTGCCGTTCGCGGAATACCTCGCCAAGATTTTGTTCGCCCGTCGCAAGTACGTTCTATTGTATGACATATCTCACGGATTAAGGCTAGCGGACCCCGCGATGAACGAGCCGTTCACGCGACTGCTTAAGGCGATGGACACGGTTTCGGGTTCGACTTTCGCGGTCGCGCGCCCGAAAGATCCGCATGGCGTATTTCTGTTTCTTGCGCGGCTCGTGCGCGCGCTTTCGGTGAAAACCGACCCCGAAGAGCGCAGGCTTGCAATAATCGTGGACTGGGCGGAGATGATATTCCCGCGATCGGATATGACAACGCTTTCGCTTTCCGACCGGGCGGCGGAAATTGCAATCGACAGGTTTGCGTCTAGTCGTGAAGTGCTCGAAGGCGATGTGACGCTTGCGCTTCTCACCGAGGACTTGACGCTTTTATCGCAGCGTATAGTCAACAGCGCATTCACGGCTCCGATACGAATAAACATGCCCGGTGAAAGTGAACGGCGTGACTTTGCTTCTTGGACTGCGCTCACGCGTGCAGGCGATGCGAAGCTAACAGCGGAAAGCAACGTGTGGCGGCAGGAAATCGACGCATTGACTACGATATCGGCTGGTCTGACGCTAACGCAGATTGGGCAGGTGCTAGCGGAAATAGACAGCGGAGCATATTCAAGCGGCAGCAGTGAAATAGACATAAAACAAGCTGGATGGCGCGGCGTTGTAATGAAGCGCAAGAAGACGATGATCGAGCGCGAATGCGGCGGTATGCTCGAATTTATCGGCAGCAAGAGCCTAACCCTCGACCTCGTAGCAATACACCACCTTGCAGTAGCCGATTTACGCAAAGACGTTGAACTGTTCAAAGCGGGCGAGTCGCACGCGGTACCAAGCGGATACCTGATTTGCGGGCCGAGCGGGTCAGGTAAATCGTTCATGGTGCGGTGCTTCGCGGGCGAGGCGGGCGTGCCGTGCGTCGAACTGCGTAATTTCCGCGACAAGTGGGTGGGGGCGACAGAGGCTAACCTTGAAAAACTGCTGAACGTGCTATCGGCGCTTGCGCCTGTTATCGTAATAGTGGACGAAGCGGATGCAGCGCTTGGCGATCGCGGCGGCAGCGATGGCGACAGCGGGCTTTCAGGGCGCGTATTTTCCAGACTTATCAGCTTTATGGGTGATCCCCGCAACCGCGGGCGCGTCGTCTGGATGCTCATCACGAACCGTCCGGACCTCCTTTCGATAGATTTGAAACGGCAGGGGCGCGCCGAAAAGCATATTCCGTTGTTTCCGCCGCAAACTGTTGACGATTACGAGGATTTATTCAAGGCTTACGTTAAAAAACACGGCTTGAAGCTCGATTTCGACACGATTTCGGCTGTATGCGACGCCTCAACACTCACTTTGAGCGGAAGCGACCTCGAAAGCGTTATGTTCCGCGCGTTCGCGCGCTCGCGTGCGCGCGCCGCCGCGTCTATTTCGGTCGGCGATATGAAGGGTGCGCTGGACGATTTCATAAGCCCAGAGTATCCGGACGAAATCGAGTACCAAACTCTGCTGGGTGTCGCGGAATCGACCAGCCGCGCGCTCATCCCCGAAAAATGGCGCAACGACCGCGAGAAAATCGCAATCAAACTCGCCGAGTTAAAGATGTCGCTTCCGAGGGGGTAGCGTAGCGCGGGCTTCCAGCGTGCCGTGGTTTCTACGCGCAAAGCGCTATGTGTTGCGGAAGCTTGCTTCCGCTTTTTACACCGAAGCTTGCTTCGGTAATCTAACAACAAATCACAGGCAAGCCTGTGAATCCCAAAGCTGCGGCAAGCCGCCGCACTCCAAAGAGGAACCTGCGTTTCTCACTCCCAGGTCAGAAATTACTGTGCCCTGTGTCCTCTGTTGTGTGTCTTTCATCCCGCATCCATGTTTGTAGGGGTTATCCTAAGTGATTACCCGTCGTGCGTAGCATTTTATTATGGTTCAGATTGAATAAATGTTATAATTCAGGTGGCAAGTTGGAGTTCTAACAAATTAATGGTCATAAAAACGCTAGAACCTTATGCATCTTTGAAGAATGGGCAAGGTCTTTTATTCCTTGATGATGTTTTGCGCACATGTTCGGTAGTCAACTCATCAATTGATCTAATCGTGACATCTCCTCCGTATAATGTCGACCTGACATACAATTCTAACGAAGATAATTTGACTCACACTGAATATCTGCAATTCAGCTTTGAATGGATGTCTAAGTGTTTTGCGTGGCTAAAGGAAGACGGTAGGATGTGCCTGAATATCCCTCTTGACAAAAACAAAGGGGGACAACAAAGTGTCGGTGCAGATATTACCCATTTAGCAAAAGTGATTGGATATAAATACCACTCGACCATTATTTGGAACGAAGGCAATATTTCGAGGCGGACAGCGTGGGGTTCTTGGTTAAGTGCATCTGCGCCTTATGTTATTGCTCCAGTCGAGCTAATAGTTGTTTTGTATAAGGAAAAATGGAAAAAGACCAGCGGAAGCGGTGAATCCGATATTAAAAAAAGCGAGTTTTTGGATTGGACTAACGGAGTATGGTCTTTCAATGGTGAAAGCAAGAAAAAGATTGGACATCCTGCTCCATTCCCGGTTGAACTACCTAAAAGGTGTATAAAGCTGTTTAGTTTTGTTGGGGATACTGTTTTAGATCCATTTATGGGTAGCGGTTCAACGATTATTGCTGCTTTGGCTAATAATCGTAAGGCAATAGGGATAGATATTGACAGTGGTTACTGCAAGCTTGCTTTGGAACGAATCGAGCAAGAACTAGGCTCTCTTTTCGACAAGCAATAAGGAAAACTCATGGGAAAGACAATCAGCGAGTTAATAATGGATTACTTCAGGGAACATCCAAAAGAAGATTTGGAGCATGGCCCTGTAGTGGATTCGGTGACTGCTGAATATATGAAAGAACACGATACACCACCAAGAGATCCATGGAGGGCTATTCGCAGATTGCATCAACAAGGAGTACTTGTAAAAGTTGCAAAAGGATATATAGGTATGACCCTGATAATACAGAATTTAAGGATCTTGAGGACTTTAATGCACAACAAAAAAATGAGATATTTAAGCGTGATGGTTATCGTTGCGTAGTTTGCGGATTAGGACCTGCGGATGGAATTGAAATTCAAGCAGACCATATAAAACCAAAGGAACTAGGCGGCAGAGCTGAAATTGAAAATGGACAAACCTTATGTGCGACACACAACTTTCGAAAAAAGCACTACAAGCAAACAGAAACCGGCAAGAAGATGTTTATCAGACTCTACGAGCTGGCAATAGCGGAAGGCGATGACAAACTTGCTGAATTTTGCGAGACAATACTTGAGCAGTATGAAACTCACGGTATTAACGATCATATTAAATGGACTCCTAAGCTACTGTAAAACTATTTGCTTAAAGTAATGAAATAAATGGAGATTTGCAGACAAAATGCTTAACAACACAGGATTTCACTCAAAGATGCGACGAATTAAACGAACATGGAATAACCTTCAACTGCTTATTCGTAAAACAAACCGAATGGGATCGGTTAAAGCCGTTTAAGGATTTTACGGAGTGTATCAAGGCATTTAAGGAAAGTAATGCGTAAGAAGCGTGTACGCTTAACATGTTTCGCACAGTGACGAGATTTTACAAATCGTGCGGTAAAACTCACGTTATGGAATAACGTGTCACAATTAACGTAGTAGCACAGACATCTCTGTCTGTGTTAACTTAAACACTGGCTGGAAGCCTGTGCTACACTGCTAACACCCTCCCAAGCAACCTATGTTCTTTGGCGATGCGTTCCTAAACCTTTGACTGTGATTTTAATTGTGCAATCGCCTGTTTACGACGTTCGATCATTTCCTTTGCTTTCTCCTCCCAGAAGGCTATCCGCTCTTCATCGGTCATTTTCGAAAGAATCCGGTGAAGTTCGAGCGAGATTTTTCGCTTCATTTCAACACAGTCGAAGTCTTTATCGTTTTTTTTAACCATCACCGATAACCTCCAAAGGCGTGTGAATTGCAATATCGTTATAGCCCATAATTCGATTAACTGCGTTATACAGCGGGATCTTCTCGAAATGAACGATGTGTTTGAAATTCCAGCTTACAATTATCCTACATTGACCAACAACAGCGGAAGCAACATGAAGCGCGTCGGTTTCCCACTTAGAGGTTACGATATTGTGGCGCAAGTAGGCTTTTTTTAATCGTTCGATATCGCTTACGAGATTTACATATTCGGTATGTGGCAGCACTTCCTCATAAACGGCACGAACTTGCTCCGGTGCCGATTCGATTTCCGTATCGAGTGTCGGGGATGTAACGAGAAGGAATTTACCTTTCTTTACAAGCTCAAAAAAGGCTTGGCTGTGGTTTGAAAACTCCTCGTCGAAGACCCCTCCGAAAACGGAAGTGTCTGCATATACGCGTATTAACTGTCTAAGATGATTCATAATCGATAAAAGTATAACCGGAAAATGCTCGATTTCAATATGCAACCAATTTCACAGCACTCTTAAATCTGCTGTTTAATCTTGATGTTACCCCCCCTAATAATGCACCAGCAACCCATGTTCTTTGGCGATGTGCGCACATAATAGATAAAACGCCCAGCGCATTAAGTGTTTTTCGATGGAGTTCGCGCATCGCACTTCATCAGATTGACGAACTTCGCCCGTTCTTTAACAAGATCGAAGTCGATGAAAGCGCGCTTCACTGCATTTGCGGCAGCCGAGCGACGAGAGTCTTCGTCGGTAATCATCCGCTCAATCGCATCGGCGAGCTTCGTTTCATCGCGCTCGTCAACAACGAACCCGCATTCGTGCAGCTTAAAATACTCTGCGGGAAACGAGCCTTTCGGCGCATGTACAAGAATCGGGCGGCACGCCGCAAGAAGTTCGCCAAGTTTACCCGGCGCAGATGTGCGAATCAGTTCCGGTGTGTATTTCGTCTCGAACGCGAGCGGCAAAAACAGAATGTCGGCTTGCATCTGAACTTCGGCAATGTGTTCAAACTGCAGGTATTCGTTTATTTCAACCTTGACCGTGCCGTTGTCGCTCGAATCGCCGCCGCCGCTCGCAGAGATTCCAAGCGATTCGATATGCTTCCTGCTGAAAGATGTATAGATTTCGAGCGTCAACCTGCGGTGCGTCAGCCGTTTCATAGCGGCGATGAGCGTTTTGAACGCGTCCGCTTGCGCGTCGTATATTGCGCCTGTGTAAACGATGCGGACCAGTCCGTTTGGGTCGAGATTATCGAACGGCAACGGATATTCGGAATCACTCGAATCCGAGTCAATGCGAGACGCGTCTAATCCGTACAGCGATAAATCGACGGGATTGTGAATGACTAACGGCTCGATCCCAAACCGCTGCGTGAGTTCGTCGCATATCGTCTCGTTCGGCACGATTACGCGCGTCGCTTTGCGCAAGATTTCCCGTTCGTATTTTTTTGCAGTTGCACGTTCGATTACGCCGATCCATTGATAGTGATACCAGTCGAAATAGTACGCATAAAACGCTATATCGAGTTTTTTAGCGGCGCGAAACGCTGCGGGAATGTTCCAAAGATGCGCTGTGCAAGCGACTATTGTTTCGCACTCTTCCTTTTTGAGAATGCGCACGAGTTCGTCGGCAAGTTTGTAATGGTGACAGCGCTCCAGCGTATGATTTATCGCTTTACGGATGTGTTTAAGTCCAAACTTCTCCCCCCGCTTTATTCGCGGCGGCGCGGACACTTTGTAATACGGAACGGGGAGTTTAGCCGATGCCGAAACCGCGTCGTAATGCGCTATTTTTGCGCTTGCGCCGCATTCGTAGTCTTTTTGTGAAATGAGAATATATTGAGACGGGTCTATGCCGTTAAGAAGTTTATAAAGCACTAGAGCTTGACCGGGTGACGGCGGCAAGTTGTGCGATAGGACGGCGAACTTCATTGCGCACCCTTGCAACTATCGCCGCTCGATTCATCGTTTTCCCCGCAATCGGATGGCGATTCGCTCTCCAGTTTCTGCGTTCGCCATACGAAACTCGGACGTATAATACCGCTCATAGCGCGAAAATAATCGCCGCGCACTTCACCCGAATCTACTATCTCAAAACTCACAGCGTCCGTTACGCTGCATATCGGCGTGTACCCATGCTCCCAAAGCAGGACAGTTACGTTGAACGAGCCGTCAGGCAATAGCGATTTCGGTATTTCGAGCGCACTTAGATAGACGCCTTGCGGGCGCGGAACGCCATGCCATTCGGTTTGATGGTTGTCAATCGAGCTGAATACGCAGACGCCCTCTTGATTATTCACTATCACAGACGCACCGAGCCGCGCGCCGTCTTTATTGACGTTGTACGAAATCTCGATTGTTATCGGTTCATCGGACGAGAGTTCACCCGCGGTCAGTCCGGCGGCGTTCGCGACGCGCACGCGTCTTAGGCACGCGGTCGCGTTGCCGGGCGCGGTCGCATCGTCCGTCCATTCACGAAGCGGATTGGCAGCCGCGCCTTTACTTAGGTAATACGCTATAACTTTATCGACTGCGCCGTCCATCACGACGTTACCGCTGTCGAGCATAATCGCCCGCGTGCATAACTGACGCACAGCCGCCATGTTGTGACTCACAAAAAACACCGTTCTTCCTTCGTGCGCTACCTGCCCCATACGCCCGATGCACTTTTTCTGGAACGACACGTCGCCGACCGCTAGCACTTCGTCAACTAACAGTATTTCAGGCTCAAGATGTGCCGCGACTGCGAACGCAAGCCGCACGTACATTCCGCTCGAATAACGCTTCACCGGCGTATCGAGAAACCGCTTAATCTCGGCGAACTCAACGATAGCGTCGAATTTACGCTGGATTTCGCCGCGCTTCATGCCCAATATGGCTCCGTTCAAAAAAATGTTTTCGCGTCCCGTCAGTTCTGGATGAAATCCTGTTCCTACTTCGAGAAGCGAGCCGACGCGACCGTTTATTGCGGCTGTGCCTTCAGTTGGCTCGGTTATGCGCGTCAACACCTTAAGGAGCGTGCTTTTCCCAGCGCCGTTGCGACCGATTATGCCAACTACGTCGCCTTTGTTTATCGTGAGCGACAGATTTCTAAGCGCCCAAAGATACTCCGATTCGGACGCACCTAGTTCCGCTCTGCCGCGCTTGCGACGAACCATACCGCCAAACGCCTCTGCGATTGAATCGCGCATCGTCGCATAGCGCGCTCCGCCGCCGCCAACGAACATTCCGAGCCGATAGCGCTTACCTAAATTCTCTACTTTTACAGCAAAATCGGACATAGTTTTTACGATACACACTCAACTGCGCATCGCCATACGACGACCGCTAAACGACGTCGGCGAATGTGCGATCCATACGCGCAAAATAAAACAATCCGCTAATAAGCAGTATGACAACAATCGCAAGCGAAACATAAAGCATCGCGCCCGGCGGCTGTGCGTCAACGAGCGCCCATCGAAACCCTTGAATAACGCCTGTCATCGGGTTAAGCGCATACACAAGCTGCCACTTGCCAACCGGCACGAGTTCAGCCGAATACGCGACCGGCGATGCAAACATCCATGCCTGAATCAAGAACGGGAGAGTGTGCTGCATATCGCGATACCGGACGTTCAGCGCCGATATCCAAAGCGCAACCGCAACCGCCGTCAGCAGCGCATAGATAACGAGAAGCGGGATAATCGCAAGTTTCCAAGTCGGCACGATACCGTAATAGAACATCATGCCAATAAGAACAACGAAACTCACGCCGAAATCGACAAGTCCAGACGCCGTCATCGACAACGGGAGTATGAGCCGCGGGAAATAGACTTTCGTGACAAGCTGCGAATTCGATACGAGGCTTACGCCTGCACGCTGAAGCGCACCCGCGAAAAGCTGCCACGGCAGAAGCGCCGCAAACGAATAGATCGGGTACGGGATGTTCTCGCTTGGAAGTTTAGCGAGCTTGCCGAAGATAACCGAGAAGATAACCATTGCGATGACCGGCTGAATAATCGCCCAAGCAATTCCGAGCGCGGCTTGTTTGTAGCGCACCATCACGTCGCGCCACGCCAAAAAGTAGAGCAGTTCGCGGTACTCCCAGATTTCGCGCAGGTTAACAGCCCGCCAACCGCGCGACGGTTTGATAAACACTACGTGAGCGGACGAATGTGCATCGTTATCCTTCCGGTTGTTTGCTCCGTTCGACATGCGAAGTGTCCATTATACGACGCGAGTGCTTGTTTAAGTATCGAACGCGAGTCCATTATAGCGAACTGGATGGAATTAATGGAATAAACTCATATAACTGCTCCTAGTGTTACTCGCACTCAAACAAGCCAGCCTGTGCATTCATTTATTGATGATTCGTGCATCATTCATCATTTGCCTTGATAATGTATAATCAGCTTGATGAACCCTCTTGAGTATAAACGGTGGATCGAGGATGCCGAAAGCGAGCTTGAATCTGCGCGCATATTGCTTGAAGGTGTGACCGAAAAAACAATCACACATGGGATCGGCGCAAATATAGTTGAACACTGTCAGCAAGCATTGGAGAAAGTACTGAAAGCCGTGTTTCTCAAAAGAAATATTAATCAACGTCAACCGAGAATACATATTTTAAGTATTTTACTAACTGATTCTGGGCTTCAAGAAACCGCGCCGCAGTTTGCAGCAGAGTTTCTCGATACGCTTGACAAGGACTACAGGCACGTAAGATATCCGAACTCAAGTGTATTGCCTTTTTCGACGGACTTAAAGCTATTGAAAAATTTATACACCGATACAAAGGAAGTTTTCCGATGGATTATTTTACAAGAATAATTCCGGAACTGTCAAAGCTGTTTGGCGAAAATTCTCCTGCTCAAGGTTACCATTGGCTCAAAGCGGTTTATCTCTTCGGAAGCACTCTTACATTGTCAGGCGCAGACGAATACAGCGATATTGATATCGCACTTTTTATTGAGAATTGTGCGCTTAATGAACTCGACTACGAAAGCAAACTAATGAGTATAGCCAACACGGTAGGTGTCGATTTAGATCTCCTAAAGCATGTCGAATTTCACGGTTATGATTTAAGCGAACTAGAGCAGCCTTCTCGCTTTGTTGAGAAAGAAATACTAGAACGTGGCTTGTTGATTTATTGGAAGCCGCAATTGCAGCTAAACGAAGTTAAAAACTTCATCACAACAATTACAATATGCCCAAAATGTAAACGTTGTTTTAGTGACTGTTCTTGTGTGAAGGAACCGTACTCACACTTCACCGAGAGTTTGTTCATTATCGATACTCGACAATTCCAGTTGATTAACGATATTAACTTCGTAATTAGGGAGTTGAAACAGCAAGCAAGGCTCGGGCACCGCGACCATCTAGAATTGGCTCTGGTGATGTGGAGTACATTCTATGAATATCTTTTAAACAACATTAAATATAGGATTGTTTATGCAATTGACAAATCTACCGAACAAGATATTCAAAAACTTGTACATTTATACGGGAAAACTCACAACGAATTTTTCAAAAAGGTGAGTAATATAGGATGGCGTGAAGTAAATAAGAGTGCATTAACACTATTAAGTCACAGCCGTGGATCTGAATTTGCTAACGGATTTCAAAACAACTTTGAAAAAGCGATCGAGTACAGAAACAGCTACACACACGGCAGAGCCGCTTACATAAACGGAGTATTTGTAAATCCAAGAGAAGTCAACTCATTTTGCTTGAAAGCAATAACAGATGAGCGATTTTTATTCGCGCCAACGATAGACTTTGTTGTTAGTATTTATCGCTTGTTCAATCCGCCTAACAACAAATCCGAACTCGAATCGAAACTGAACTTCAAATTCCCAAATATCAAACTTATGTAGTTTATCTCGCTGATACGTGATTTTGCTCCCGAATTCCTTGTGAATCGGCTCGTAATTTGTCGCGTGTCGGCGATTGTCTTAAAATGATATTGATTGGTCGTCTGTATCAATATTGATCAGTTTTTTGGAGGCTATTATGGGCAAGTCGTTGGCGTACAAGATTTTGGAGGCGCACCTTCTTGAAGGAACGCTTGAGCCTGGCAGTGAAATTGGCATTCGCATAGACCACACGCTCACGCAGGACGCGACGGGCACGATGGCGTATCTGCAGTTCGAAGCGATGGGATTCGACCGCGTTCAAGCCGAACTCGCTGTTAGTTATGTTGACCACAACATGCTTCAGAGCGGTTATGAGAACGCAGACGACCACAGATTTCTTCGTACGGTTGCCCACAAATACGGCGTATACTTCAGCCCGCCCGGCAACGGCATTTGCCATCAGGTTCACCTCGAACGCTTCGGCGCACCCGGCAAGACCATGCTCGGAAGCGACTCACACACTCCTACCGGCGGCGGACTCGGAATGATTGCGATAGGCGCAGGCGGCTTGGACGTGGCGGTTGCGATGGGGGGCGGTCCGTTCTATATGCCCTGCCCGCGCGTACTAGGCGTCAAACTGACAGGAAGAATGCGTCCGTGGGTGTCTGCGAAAGACGTGATTCTAGAGATGTTGCGCCGTCGAAGCGTCAAAGGCGGCGTAGGGTTTATTGTCGAATACATCGGCGAGGGCGCACGCGCTATGAGCGTGACCGACCGTGCGACGATTTGTAATATGGGCGCGGAGCTTGGCGCGACGACTTCTCTTTTTGAAAGCGACAATAACACGCTCGCCTATCTCAAAG
This sequence comes from uncultured Planctomycetia bacterium, assembly GCA_964602075.1. Classification (GTDB taxonomy): domain Bacteria; phylum 4484-113; class 4484-113; order JAGGVC01; family JAGGVC01; genus JAGGVC01. The sequence continues at coordinate 9,570 of CAZRQJ010000017.1, read as the reverse complement.
CGCAGAAGCGCAGCGAAGTTTGGCGCGAAGCGCTCGCGGACGACGATGCGGAATATCACGAATATGTCGAAATCAACTTAGACGAACTTGAACCGCTCGTTGCGCTGCCGCATTCACCCGACAGCGTTGTACCCATAAGCAAAGTAGCCGGTCAAAAGCTCGACCAAGTTTGCGTAGGTAGCTGCACGAACAGCTCGATGCGCGATATGCGCGTAGTCGCCGCAATACTTAATGGCAAAAACGTCGCCCCGTCGCTTTCGTTCACTGTGACGCCCGGTAGTAAACAGGTTTTGAAAATGATAAGCCTCGACGGCTCGCTCGCGACGATGATCGCGTCAGGCGCACGCATTCTCGAAAGCGCATGCGGACCGTGCATCGGAATGGGTCAGGCGCCGCCGTCGAACGGGCATAGTATGCGCAGTTTTAACCGCAATTTCGTTGGACGCAGCGGCACTAAAGATGCAAATGTTTACCTTACAAGCCCCGAAATATGCGCGATTGCCGCTATTGAAGGTGAGATATTCGACCCGATTGCGGCTGGCACTCCGTTCCCCGACGTAGTTCTTCCCGAGGAGTACCTGATCGACGACACAAGCGTTGTCGCACCTGCGAGCGACCCGTCTAAAGTCGAAGTCGTTTACGGTCCGAATATCGTAAAACTCACGCCGTTTCCGAGAATGGCGGAAACTATCGAAGCACAGGTAATTCTCAAAGTCGAAGACAACATCACTACCGACCATATTATGCCGGCAGGAGCGAGAGTTCTACCCTACCGCAGCAATATCCCCAAGATTAGCGAATTCGTGTATGAAGTAGTAGATTCCTCCTTCCCGAAACGTGCGAAGGAAGCGGGGCGCGGCATAGTAATCGGCGGCAACAATTACGGGCAGGGTTCGAGCCGCGAACACGCCGGTCTTGCACCGCGCTATCTCGGCATCGAGGCGAAGATAACGAAAGGTTACGCGCGCATCCACCGCGCCAATCTGATTAATTTCGGAATTCTGCCGCTCACATTCACTGTCGAAGCCGATTACGACCGCATAGAACAGGGCGACGTGCTGCGCATCGCAAACGCAGTGGCGCAAGTGAAAACCGATCACAAAGTCACTGTGGCAAACGTAACGAAAGGCTGCGACATCATCTGCAAACACGACCTGTCGCCCCGTGAAATCGACATCGTCGCCGCCGGCGGTAAACTGAACTATACGAAAGAGCAGAGCGGGTAGAATGCTTATAGCATATTTTTGAGCTGTCACTGACTGGCGTTGCGCCGCAGAACAATCGCTTAAATACAGGTGCGTTGCAATTGTTACTTCCGAATAAAACGCACTTTATCCGCTTCGGTTAGTCCAAACAAACCGTTACTAAACGATTATGAGGCTCAATCGCAAGCATTACGATTCAAACTTGAACTCGAACTGATACATTCTAGACCATCGCACACTGTTGCACTTCATTTTTGAATTGGTTAGGCTTGCTCGAACGACAATGAAAATGATGAACGATCGGTAGGATTAATCTACACATTAACCATTATCTTACCGATGCGAGTATGCGGCTCTGGTATCGGCTCGCCATCGGCGTTAAGGCTTTCGATGTGAAATTCAAGCGCTTCTTTCATTAAAATTTCCAATTCCTCGAGCGATTCTGCAGCCGCAACGCAGCCCGGCACGTCCGGCGAATATGCCGACCAATTGTTCTCGCCCTGTTCGTAAACGACGGTGTATTCCATAGTACTCACCAACTAATTAAGGTGTTTTTTTGAATCAATCGAAGCCTGCCTGAATATGCTTTTAAGCGTATCAACATTCAAGTCGAGTGACGGTTTACCTGCTACAGTCACCGTGCCGGATTTCAGAGGATGCTTCAACTGCCGATGACTGCCTGTAACTCGCACGATAATCCAACCGTCATCCTTGAGTATACGCAGAACTTCGCTGATTTTCACCATATTGATTATACCGAATATTAATAAAAGCGCGAGTAGAGGTAGTGTTTAATCGCGGTTCGATAAAAAGGTTATAATTTCTCCCGGTTCAGGTTCTATACCTAAGCGTTTTAATCGATTGTGATTAACCATGGAAAACCACTTCCTTCCGGAATGGCTGGAAAAAGACCCCGTGTTCGGGCTGGAGATGAAGCTCGCGTGGAGGAGGTTTGCCGGGCGGCTGAGGTTAAATAGACTTAAATCCAAATATAAAGTATTAAACCTTATTTCATTGTCAGTTCTAGCTATATTTATCGCGGGAATGTGTGTTTGTTTAGTTCGATGTTTGCTATATGCTTTCGAGATTTTCAAAAGTGGTGTTTCTAATCCCAATGCTATGGTGCAAATGCAATACGCTCAATACTTTAGCTACTTTTTAATGATATTTGGGATTCTTTGGATTTGCTTCTATTGTTTCTGTATATATTTAGGTTCGAACTCACTTACAAATGTGAAAGACAACGAATTTTTTAGCTTGCAAATCATCGCCAGTGCAAACGCAATGAAGACATTTTATGAGTTGCTGACTGCCAAAGTAGTTCTCGTACTGCCCATATTATTCCTATTTACAGTCGCTGGGTGTATTGAAGAACAAGTTCGGTGCGTTTTCTCAAAGGAGACTTGTTTCGCGATTTACTTTGCGATTTCTGCATTTTCGGGAATGTTGATGATTTTTCTGTTGTCTGTTTATCTTGGTCAGTATTTTCGCAATGAAATAACCAGATGGCTAGGAGTTACCGGCATATTGGTTGTTCTTAGTGGATGTGACGGCTTAGTCTTCTTTTTACTGGTCGATTACGAATACACGAATAGCGCGAGTGAATTAGCTGATTTTATTTACTATTGTAGAGCGCTAATCCCGCCGCTAGGGGGATTGACTGCAAGAGACAATCCGGGTGTATTCTTTATTTTGGTATTCATCGCGATTAGAATCTTTTATGCATATCTACTGGTTCTTCTTTCAAGAGACAGGTTTGTAAAACGTGTGACGATGTGATAAGAAAGATGTTCTATATCTGTATTACTTCACGCTTCGTCTCGATTAACAATCGCCTAAGAGTGCTATGTGTGCCACTTTAGCGATTGAGTGCAAAAAAAGGGGCGCGGAAGCGCCCCATACAAATATTTTTGGATTTCCAACACCAAACTAAACGTCGAACTATTCCCTACTTCTCGCAATACGCCTTGACCAAAGCGACGCATGACTTCATGTCATCGGGATGGACGCATTCGGTCGTCGTGTGCACCCAGCGGCAGGGAATGCTGACCGTTATCGCTTTGCAACCCGCACCGGCACGCTGCATTGCGCCTGCGTCGGTTCCGCCGCGTGGAAGTATGTCAACCTGATAGGTGATCTTTTCTTTCTTGGCGAGGTTAATGAAGTCCGTGACTAGATCGCGATCGCTTATAACCGCCGAGTTCATTACGCTTATCGACACGCCTTTGCCCAGTTCGCTTATCTTAAGGTCGTCGGGAACGCCCGGCGTGTCGCATGCAAGCGTTACGTCTATTGCGATTCCAACGTCGGGAGCGATGCCGAACGCGCTTGTCGTCGCGCCGCGCAGCCCGACCTCTTCCTGAACGGTGAACACCGCGTAGATGTCGTTCTTCGGTTGCTTCAACTGCTGCATCACGCGAATGCCTGTCCATACCGCCGCACGGTCGTCCATCGCTTTACCACACCACAGATCGCCAAGTTCGATGAAGTGAGCGTCGAGTGTGACCATGTCGCCAATCGAAACGAGTTCTTTGACCTTTTCCGCTTTCATGCCAAGGTCGACGACGAAATCGTTGATATCGAGATACTTGCCGCGCTCTTCAGGTGTGGACATATGAATCGGCTTACCCGCAGGTTCAATAAGCCCGTGCAATTCCTTTCCAGACGAGTGAACGATAACTCTGCGGCTGAACAGGTTGCGCGTGTCGAAACCGCCCGCTGCGTTAATTTTAAGAAAGCCCTTGTCGTCGATGTAACGCACGAAAAATCCGATTTCGTCCATGTGCGCCGCAATCATAATCTTCTTCGGGTTCTTCGCCTTGCCCTTCTTCAGCGCGATAAGGTTGCCCATTGCATCCTCTCGAATCTCGTCAACTTTGCCTTTGAGTTCACGCTTGATAATCTCACGAATTTTCCCTTCCGCGCCAGACACGCCTGCCGCTTCCGACAGTTCCTTTAACAGTTTCATCGAGTTTCCTCCGTTATCTTCATGTATAAGTGCGGGCGGCGTGTTCACACACACAAACCGCTCTCATAAATGATTATATTAAATTAGTTGAAAGTTTCAACTATTTTTTGTTTGATAACCTAGAAACGAAGCGGTTTAATATTGCACAACATCAAATCCGTTATCAATGTTCTCGAAAAACGGAATCACAACCGTACCCCGCCCCGTATCCACGTATATCAATCGGATATTCTCTTTGCGGAGGTTCTTCGTCGCAAATACTTGTTTGTATGTGTTCGTAAATCCGGGCGCAACCGTTCCGCCGATTTTGAACTGCTCCGCCATACGATCAAGGTTTTTCCATAGCTTATGCGTTGGCGTTATTGCATCCGCATTCCAAAGTTTACCTTTGGTGTCGAGTATACGTATCGTACAATCTTTCATCGAAAGCGGTTCGTACCACCTATCGACAACGCGGAACAGAAAAATCGAGTAATCGGCAAAAGCTTCGTTTTTTAGCTCCATCCAAGTCGCATCGGCTTCGATTGTTAAGTCGGCGGAGTATCCCACATGACGCTCGACCTTCGGATCAAGAACAGCGAGCGCTCGCACTTTTTTTACTGCAGGCGCGTAGCCGTAACAGCGCCAAACTTGCATCCATGCATCGATCGCGTTCGATAGGCTCGCGGAACGGTCAATATCCGAACCCCCTGTCAATGTTTCCGACCAGTAACGCCCCTCGGAGTATGACGCCTGATAAAGGAGCGTGCGGAAATAAGCCGTCGATTCCGATATGACTTTCATCTTTGGCGTCGAATCATGCTGTTGTTCGTTCGCTTGTTCAGGACTCGCAGCGAATATGTCATTAGTTAACACTAAAAAAGCAACTATAACCGCGAGTGGATTGATTAGCCATTTATTGATGCGTTTCCACAAGCAAACTTGGGATTCCATATCCGTTCTCATTTTACGAACCTTGCGAACCTCTCGACGGCAGTTTTTTTGCCTAGAACTTCTAAGGTCTCAAACATGCCGGGACTCATTACGTCACCTGTGACAGCCACTCTAATCGGCTGCAAAAGCTTACCCATTCCTACATTGTGCACTTCGCTTAACAATTTGAATCTTGCTTCAAGCACAGACGCCGTGAAAGGACTCGCCTCGCTAAGATTTCTTAGAATAACAGAGAAAAGTGTGGCTTTTTCCAAGTTGTCTTCGAGATGTTTCTTTACGGATTTTTCGACATAGTGCGGTTCCTCAAAAAAATAATGCATTAGTTCCGCCGCTTCACTGAATTTAACAATGCGGTCATGCAAGAGTCCGACTACTCTTAAGTACTGTGTTTCGTCTGCGTAGTAATCTGATGGAACATAAGGCTTTACAAGGCGCGCTATGTCATTCACGCTTGTATTGCGCACATGTAGACCTTGAAAATTGTCGAGTTTAGTCTGGTTATATACGCCGCTTGATGAGCCGAGACCTTTGAGTGAAAACGAACTGACAAGTTCGTCGCGCGACATAATCTCCCTGTCGTCACCGGGACTCCACCCGATTAACGCAAGAAAATTGCACATCACATCCGGCATATATCCTTGCTCTTTATATTCAAGCACGTCCGTCGCTCCGTGACGCTTTGACAAACGCTTTTTATCTTCGCCGAGTATCAGCGGCACGTGCGCAAACGACGGCGGAGCAAGTCCTAGCAATCGATAAAGAACGAGTTGTTTCGGTGTATTCGAAATGTGGTCTTCGCCTCGAAGAACTAGCGTAACTTGCATGTCCGTATCGTCGCATACAACCGTGTAGTTGTAAATCGGACCACCGTTACGTTTGATTATCACTATATCGCCGATTTCGTCGAGATTGACTTGAACATCTCCGCGAACCATATCGTGAAAACCGATTTCACCGTGAGGGCATTTGATGCGAAGGGGAAACTCCGCACTGGCGTCGAATAATTCAAGTTGAGATTCGGGTGGAGCGTTTCTACTTGCAAGATCGTAAGAGCGTCTATCGATGTTTACCTGCGGCACAGGCTTTTCTCCCGGCGCAGGTGGTGGTGTTACCGTGTCGAAGTAAGCGAAACCAGATTCGATGAGCTGTCGTGCATATTTACGATATAAAGCCGTACGCTGGCTTTGAAAATATGGAGCATGCGGTCCACCGACTTCCGGGCCCTCGTCCCAGTTAAGTCCGAGCCACCGCATACCCTTTAAGATCTCGCCTAGCGATTCGTCAGTGCTGCGCAGCTCGTCTGTGTCTTCAATACGAAGAATGAACTTACCGCCATAACGGCGCGCTAAAAGCCAGTTGAAAAGCGCAGTACGCGCGCCGCCGATATGCAAAAAGCCGGTAGGACTTGGAGCAAACCTAACGCGCAAGTTATCAAGAATATCCATCTTTATATCCAAAGAACAAAAGAAAGCTATCAAAGCACGAGCGTAAATGGTAGCACAGGCGGAACATATCGCTGATAATTAACTCACACAAAATCCGTTTTGGGATTGTCGGTTACAGCAAGCGCACAAACGAAATTAAAACTTCCTTTTCAGCACAATTCGTATTTCGTTTCCAACCATTCCGCTATCGTCGTTAGAATAAAAGCCTTCGACGTAACCTTGCATGAAGCGTTTTTTCAAAAACCTGTAGCGAAGTCCGAACTTCTCACGCCTGCTTGAGTCGTCACTGCCGAAGAAACTAGTGCTGTAGAGAGCGCTTAAGTCGTCTGTTATGAACTTTTCAATATCTATATAAAGTTCGTTTTCTTCGCCTATACGCAGCGACAACTGCTCGATATTTAGCTTGTCTTCGAGAATTCGGCTGACTCGCGCGCCGACAAGGTTATAAAGTTCATCGCGTATCTCCGGCGTCAGTCCCTGAACGCTTCCTTCTGGTGGAAGAACACCAAGCATTCTGCGCTTGATTTCGTCGTCGGAAAGCGGCGGATCGCTTGTCAATCGAACCTCGCCTAAATCCGTTGCCAGAGCGTCGAGATTGACGTAAACCGTTAAATCGTCGTCGAAGTTGCCCATTCCGAAAGCGTCATCTGCCGCGCCTGTGCTCGCGCCTCCCTGTATAACCACTGCAGCTTTGCCTTTAATATACGGTACAACTCCCCACTTGGGATCGAAACGTATCTCGAACGGAGGCTCTACTATTCTGAATGTGTGGCGACTAACGATGAGACTTCCGCTATAGCTTTGAAGTCTGCCTTCAATACTGATATCCGAAAGTTCTCCTTTGATTTTTAGGGGAGTGATTTTTCCTTGTGCGTCTCTCGAACCTTGAATCGCCGCCCTTAAATCCACGATTGGCGGGAATCGAACATTGACACCTTCATCGACATAAACTCTAAACGGCTGAAGAACCGCTTCACGTTTTTGACGGATTGTCGGAATTTCAATACCCGCAATCTCCTTCGTGTCGCCGACTACCGTCGTTGCGCCTGTCGGAGTGAGTGTGCCGATTGTTATAGGCAAAGATACTGTGCCATGTGGAGCCTTTGCATCCGGCATCTTCAAAGTTATAACGCCGCCCTTTGAGAGCGTCACATCGCCGCCTATGTGTATGTTCGTGTCCGCTAAATCCTTCTCGATAAAAATCTCGCCTTCTACATCTCCATGATAGATATCGAGCAGGCGGAAATTGCGAAAATTGCTTAACAGAGCGCTGACATCAAGAGTGTAAATCGAAAACGGAAGCAGGCGGAACGTACCGCCTCCGCCCATTTCAATTGCGTGAGCTTCGCCAGTCGTTTCGGCGTTCTTATCCGCTGTTTTCTTGCCAGTTTCTACGGATGCTTCAGGGTCCATAATTTTGAAGTTGCCAAGCGAAAACCTGTGTGATACGGCATCCGAGTCGTAGTCAATTTTGACGACACCCATGACTCCGCCAACGCTAAGCTGATCGAGATAGCTAATGTCTTTCGCTGCCAGCGACAGCTCGCCGTTCAAAATCGGATAATCGGCATCTCCCGCTATAGTTAAATCAGCGCTGAATGTTCCGCCTATTTCCAGAGGCGTTTTCGGCAGCAGCGTTTTTACGTATTCAAGCCTAAAGTTCTCCGATTTGATATTCAAGTTATAGCGCAGTTTGTCTTTTGCGTTTTCGTTCGAAGCGCTTTGCTCCGATCTCACCTCTTCCAGCCCTGATGCAATATCGGTGAATCGTCCGCTCCGTATGGTTTCTTTCATGCCTTCGCTTAGTCCTTTAATTGGCACGTCGCCGTCCACAACCAGCGCGGAATCCCCAGCATTGAGAACGAATTTCTTGAACCTGAACAGATCCGGATAAATTTCAAACGCTCCGTTCACCCCTTGTAGTTCGACAATGCCAAATCCTAACCCCTCGCTGCCGCTTATCGAACCGCTCATGTAAGGTCCACGTTCGCCGGATTTTACGAATGTCGCAACCGAAATTTCGCCTCTAAATCCGTCAATAGAGGTATAACCCATGAATGGATTGAGCAGTTCAAGGTCGAGAAGCGGAATTTCTATATTTAGTTCGCTGTCTGCTATCGTATCGCGAATAACTCCGTTTGCCTGAATTGTGCTGTCTCCCGCGTACGCTTCAAAAAAGTCGAGAACGATTTCCTTTTGATCTGTCGAGAACTGCAGATCGGCTTCAATATCCTGATCGAGAATCAAACCTTCCTTTAGAGATAAAGACACGGTCGAAGATGGTTCTTTAACATTCCCGTGAATTTCAACCGTCCCATCGAGCACCCCGACAAGGGTTGTATCTGTCTGCGACATAAACAGCGGTGAAAGAAGTCCCGCTTGAAACTTTTCAACTTCAACCTTGAAATTCATGGGGTACGGAGCTGTCAACGACAACTTCCCATTCGCTTGCACTGCACCGCCATCGCTGCCGATATGCAGTTTTGGTATATCGATCGCCGAAAGATCCCCTTGAACCAGTAATTCAGCGGTGTTAAACGAGATATCGTTCACGGTTCCGCTTTCTTGTGCGTAACTTAGTGAATATATCGGTTCGTGAATGTCGCCTGTTGCGGTAAGAGTCAGCTTGCCGGTCCCTTCAATATCAACTTTTGGTGCGATTAAATCAGTTAAACTTTTTAGTGTAAAGTCGTCACTTTTAAGCGTAATCTGCATGCCGTCGCTGCCAGCTTTTCCGTCAAACAGAAGCTTGTTGTCGCCAAAATTGAAACTGCCTCCCTTAATGGTCATCGCAGATTTGTCCACCGTGAACGGAAAACTACCCGAATCGAACACTATCAAAGGATATGGCGGTTTGTTTATTTCATATTCAGCGCTGTCGAGTTTGAGTTCACCCACTATGATAGGTGACGTAAGTTGCCCGTTAACTCTGCCGTCAAGCGTAGCGCTGCCATAGAAACCTTCGACATCGAGCAAGTCTTCGATTTGAATCGCGTCGCTTTTAACGTCTGCTTTTATG
>CAZRQJ010000016.1:20212-22106 GCA_964602075.1 uncultured Planctomycetia bacterium | reverse complement strand
GAATGGCGACAAGCGACACTTCCGGCAGGTCGAGTCCTTCACGCAACAGGTTGATTCCCACGATTATGTCATAGGTGCCGAGACGCAGGTCTTTCAATATACGAATGCGCTCGACGGTGTCAACTTCACTGTGAAGGTATTGCACCTTGAAATCGAGATTGGCGAGATATTCCGACAGGCTTTCCGACATCTTTTTCGTAAGCGTCGTGACAAGCGCACGCTCGCCGCGCTCGATTACGTTCTGCAACTGCTCGATAAGGTGGTCAATCTGGTTTGTCGATTGCACGACGACTATTTCGGGATCAACGAGTCCCGTCGGGCGGATTATCTGTTCGACGATTCTAGCGCTATGCTCAAGCTCGTATGGACCAGGCGTCGCGGTCGTGAATATCGCCTGATGCGCATAGCGTTCCCACTCGTCGAAACGCAGCGGGCGGTTGTCGAGCGCGCACGGCAGGCGGAATCCATAGTCCACGAGCGCGGTTTTGCGGCTTCGGTCGCCGTTATACATCCCTCGCAACTGCGGCAGGGTGACGTGCGATTCGTCAACAACCATCAGGAAGTCGTCGGGAAAATATTCGATTAGGTTAGAAGGTGTTTCGCCCGGCTCCCTGCCTTCGAAATGGCGGCTGTAATTTTCGATTCCCTTGCAGTAACCGATGTTTTTTATCATCTCGATGTCATAGCGCGTGCGCTCTTTCAAGCGTTGCACTTCGAGGAGTTTTTCCTCGTTGCGAAAAAACAAAAGCCGCTCGGTAAGCTCATTCTCGATGCCCCGAAGCGCAATGTCAACTTTTTCGGGCAGAAGAACGTAATGCGTCGCTGGGAAAATGTACACATAGTCGGGTGACGCCTTCGCTTTGTGAGTCGTTGCGTCTATTTCAAAAATCGCCTCGACTGTATCGTCGAGAAAGTCAATGCGTGTAATCTGTTCCTTGTCGGCGGCGTAAATTTCGAGCGTGTCGCCGTTAAATCTAAACGCGCCGCGAACAAGTTCGAAATTGTTTCGCATGTACTGCATATCAACGAGACGGCGGATAATGCGCTCGCGATTCAATTTCTCGCCGCGTTTGAATTCGATGACAAGCTTAGTGTAGTCTTCGGGGCTGCCCAAGCCGTAGATACAGCTTACACTCGCGACGACGATCACGTCACGACGTGTCAATAGCGATTCGGTTGCGGCGTGTCGCAGACGGTCGATTTCCTCATTTATATCGGAATCCTTCTCGATGTATGTATCTGTGGACGGGATGTACGCTTCAGGCTGGTAGTAGTCGTAGTAGCTCACGAAATACTCGACACAGTTTTCGGGGAAAAACTCGCGAAACTCGGCGCAAAGCTGCGCCGCAAGCGTTTTATTGTGGCTTATTACAAGCGTAGGGCGGTTGACCCGTGCAATCACGTTGGCGATTGTGAACGTCTTGCCGCTGCCGGTCACGCCTAAAAGCGTTTGATAGCGTTCGTTTGCGTTAAGTCCTTCGACAAGCTTGTCAATCGCCTCTGGCTGGTCGCCCGTCGGTTTGAACGTCGAGATAAGCTTAAACTTGCGGTCGTCCCGCTTGATTTTGCTTCGAAAATGCGAACTCGAATCCGTCATGGTGAATAAAGATTATACAAGAGAATACGGTATTAGCCTGTGATAAATTCAATCCGTCCTTTGGGTGCCGCGTAACATTCAGTTACTGTTTTGCTGGAGCGGCTCACCCAACGCTGTAAAACTATTGGTGTTGACTGGAGCGCTTAAAAGAACAAAACCCGCAAAAGAAGCAAACAAAGCCTTCTCGCTCTATTCGCTGTAGTTACTAGCGCTTTTTAACAAGATATATCAACAAAAACAAACGCCCCGCGTTTCCGCGAGGCGCATATACATCAAGAAATCTCAAACATTTCCGTT
>CAZRQJ010000016.1:0-20112 GCA_964602075.1 uncultured Planctomycetia bacterium | reverse complement strand
CGACATTTTCCCTGCCAGCTGCACGATTGCTTGTATGTACCAGTCCTTACAGGGAATATGGAAACTCTTATATCACATTAACAAGTGTGTGTCAATCAAACGTTATGAGTAGATTAGCGCATGGGTTACGAGTGGTACGGGTTTGAAGCGGCAGACTTTTTGACGATGAAATTTCAAACTAATTGCATACGCCGATTACGGAGCGTGATTGAGTTCTTAATCAGCTGTTAGTTTGTAAAACAAAAACAAGCGCCCCGCGTTTCCGCGAGGCGCATATACATCAAGAAATCTCAAACATTTCCGTTAGATACGGAAGCTGAAATATCTATCTTACTCCAGATTTGCATACATCAATGCTTGTTCAGTGGCGTTGTAATAGCTGATGTGCGGTAAATCGTTTGCGTCAAGCTCCATAGATGTGTACCATCCTGTATCCGCAGATGTGTCGTCGGCAACCATAAATTCCCACTCGCTTCCGCTCCAACGTGCATATCGCAGTATTTGCGCGTCATACTCGTTATAGCTGATATGCGGGAATCCATACGAATCGAGCTCTAGATCTAATTCATATGCGCTAATACCGCCTTCAACCGTCTGAATGTTCCAATTTATTCCGTCCCATGCAACATACATCAAGTCATTATCGGTGTCGCTAACATACGCGATGTGCGGATAGCCGTTAGCGTCGAGCACAAGCGAATTGTATCCAGTATCAACGTCACCATTGTCTGGATTGCCATACTGCCAGTCGGTTCCGTCAAAATAGGTATATAAGAGGTTGTTGTTGTTGAAATCAACATAGCTTATGTGCGGATAGTCGTTTACGTCGAGCGCAAGAGATACAGAGTAGTAATACACATTTCCAGAAATATCCACTGCCGCCGTTGTCCAACTTGATCCATCCCAGTTAGCATACATCAGGTAATAGTTATTGTTATCAACATATGCAATATGCGGGTAGCCGTTTGAGTCAAATTGAAGTGAAGTTCCGCCATCGACATCGCCAGAATTGTCAACGGTCTCAATGTTCCATGATGAGCCATCCCAATACGCGTACTTCAAATAGTAGTTATTGCTATCAGCGTAGCTGATATGCGGGTAATCGTTCGCGTCGAGCGCTATTGACGTAGGAGATCCTGAAACGCCTCCCGAATTATCGACCGTTTCTGTGTTCCAGTTTGAGCCGTCGAAATATGCGTACATAAGATAGCTATTTGTTGCATCAACGTAGCTTACATGCGGATACTCGTTCGAGTCGAGCGCTAGAGAAGAATATGCGCCTATATATAAAGTAGATTCGTCAACAAGCGTGATATCCCACACTCCTCGCCAACCAAGATCTTCGTTGCTGAAAACGCTGTCGTTGTATCCTGTTTTATGACTCTTCACTTTGTAGTAATACTCTGTTCCTCCTACTGCAGTCGCGTCGTCAAAATACGTTCCAGGATATGACCGTCCGCCTATGTATGTAGGATTTGGATTGTCAGGTGTTTCCGAGCGATAGATGTAGTAAACTCCGGGAACAACGCCCATCGTTGGATGACTCCAGCTTACACGCACTTTGTCCATATACCACGCTTCCGTAGCAATTACGTTTATTGGCAGCATCATTTTTGTTGTCTTCCAACCGCGATGTTCGTTTGAAAAGAAACTTAGCTTGAATCCTGTTTTGTGGCTCTTCACTTTGTACCAGTACTTTATGCCCGGTACTGCTCCCCAGTCTTGGAATGTGCGTCCAGGATACGAACGTCCACCGATATACGCGGGATTCGGGTCGTTGGGAGTCTCCGAGCGATAAACGTAGTAAACCGCTGGCACTTCGTTTGCGGGATGCGTCCAGTACACATACACATAGTTGTTGTACGTCCCATCGCTTGCTGTTACGTTCGTCGGAAAATTCATACGGTCACTGCGCCAGCCCACATCCTCGTTGCTGAAAACGCTGTCGTTCCATCCTGTTTTGTGGCTCTTCACTTTGTAGTAATACTTCGTGCCGGGCACTGCCATCGTGTCGTCGAATACACGGCCGGGATACGAGCGTCCGCCGATATATGCGGGGTTCGGGTCGTTCATTGTTATCGAGCGGTAAATGTAGTAAACAGTCGGTTGCTCGCCAACCGGATGCGTCCACGTCACGCGAACGCGATCGTTAAATGTTCCGTCCCACGCTACCACGTTTGTTGGCGCAGGCATTTTAGGATCGCCAGGCGCGCTTGCGGTGCGCGGTTCTTCAGGTAACTCCGATGCGGGCATTCCTTCGAACGGCTCGGTCTCTTCCTCAAACGGAATCGGCTCCGCTCCTTCAGGCAAAACTAGATCGTCGCCGTTCTCCGGCGCAGGAATGATACCCCACATTTCGGATTCGTTTTCGTTCACAGTCTCGACCGGCGCATCCGTTACGGGTGCCAGTCCAGGGTTGTTGTGTGATACTACATTGCCGTTTCTGCTGCAAGCTTGAATCGCTACTAGAAGAACAGCGGCGGCAAACAACGCCAAAATCAAACTCAAATTACGCTTAGACATACTCATTCCTCCTCAAGAGTAAATCCGACATTTTCCCTGCCAGCTGCACGATTGCTTGTATGTACCAGTCCTTACAGGGATATGGAAACCTTATATCACATTATCAAGTGTGTGTCAATCTAACGTTATGAGTAGATTAGCGCAAGCCGCTTCTCAAAATCGTAATCGCTTCGAGATATTCGGCACGAGTTTGATAATTTAACAAAGCTAATTGTTTCCTAGAGATTGTGGCGGTTTTTCCTTGCAGGTTAACGATATGCGCGCTATATTGAGTTACGGATTCACAATCCATTATCCGGTATTGGTGAGGTTTGTTATGTCAAATTTCGACGTTAGTTTTGAAAAGCTAGTTACGCCTGTTGAGGGCGAAAAGTTCACGTTCGACGCACACGGCGACCCGGTCACGCCAGACAATCCAATCGTTTGCTTAATAGAAGGGGATGGCATCGGGCGCACAATGAACGGCATCCCGGGCATCACTGAAACATCGGTGAAAGTGCTCGACGCGGCGGTTGCAAAAGCTTACGGTAGTGCGCGTAAAATCGAATGGTTCAGTATTCACGCAGGCGATGCGGCGAGAGAAATGTATTTCCCCCACATCACGGACGACGAACTCATGGGGCTCCCCCCCCAACGGCAGCGTGACAATTATCTCCCGCAAGACACGCTGACAGCGATTGACTATTTCAAAGTTGCGTTGAAAGGTCCGTTGACTACTCCGATAGGCGGAGGCTTTTCATCAATCAACGTTGCGTTGCGCCAAATTTTCGATTTATACGTCTGCCTGCGTCCGGTAAAGCATTTCGCAGGCGTGCCAGCGCCTAACATCAATGCTCCGAAAGTGGACATGCACCTTTTCCGTGAGAACGCTGAAGACGTTTATATGGGTGTCGAAGAAGTCGGCGGCAGCGAGCGTGCGCAGCGGATAATCAACCTGTTGAACGAAGAACTCGGCTATAAAGACCGTCTCGCGATGCCGATTCGTTTGTCGAGCGGTATCGGAATCAAACCAATTAGCCCCGAAGGCACGAAACGGCTCGTTAGGCGCGCCATTAAATACGCAATAGCGCTCGGACTGCCCAGCGTCACTCTCGTGCACAAAGGCAACATTATGAAGTTCACTGAAGGCGCATTCAAAAATTGGGGATACGAGATTGCGAAAGACGAATTTCGCGACAAAATTATCACCGAAGACGAATTGTGGGACAAAAATTCGAGCGAACTGCGCGGCGGTGCGGCACCGGGATATGCTAATGGACGGATTGTAGTGAAAGATCGCATTGCGGACAGCATGTTCCAGCAGATTCAACTGCGCCCCGAAGACTACAGTGTACTTGCGACACCGAACCTTAACGGCGATTATTTGAGCGACGCACTCGCCGCGCTTGTCGGCGGGCTTGGGCTTGCTCCGGGTGCGAATATTGGCGACGGAGCTGCGATTTTCGAGGCGACGCACGGCACCGCTCCTAAATACACAGGCATAGACAAGGCAAATCCGGGCAGTGTTATCCTTTCGGGCATGCTTATGCTTAACTGGATGGGTTGGATTGAAGCTGGCAAAATTGTCGAGAATGCAATCGAAGCTACGATTCACGAAAGCGCGGACGCTGCGTCGAAGGGCGCGGGGCAGAAACTATATATCACGTACGACATCGCCCGCCAGTTCGATGGCTACAGCGAGAAAGACGGCGCGAAAGCGTCAGAATTCGGCGAACGGATTATTTGGCATATGTGACCGTCCGACACGATTCGTTGAATTTTGCGTCAAATCGTAACGTGTAACGATTAGAGCGTTGCATCGCAGCGGAGTTTTTTTCGGCTATCCGCTTGACGCTAGTTTCGTAGCATGGTAGTATATTTTGATGTTCGCAAGCCTAATACGAACATCGTTGTTTTTCACGCGCATTGCCATGTTCGATTTCGACAAAAACTTGAACTATCTATTCTACGGGGACAACCTCGATGTCCTACAACGATACATTCCGAAGGAATGTGTGGATCTTGTATATCTCGACCCTCCGTTCAAAAGCAACCAAGACTACAACGTTTTGTTCGCTGAAAGGGATGGCGAGCATTCGGCGGCGCAGATTCTGGCGTTTGAAGATACTTGGCGGTGGGACGCTTCAGCATCTGCTGCGTACAGATCCGTCCTTGAATATGGCGGACGCACAGCTGATACCCTAAAAGCGCTTAAGAACTTCCTTGGTACGAGCGATATGATGGCATATCTCGCGATGATGGCGCCGAGGCTATTGGAACTCCGTCGCGCGATGAAACCGACCGCGAGCATATATCTCCACTGCGATCCTACCGCAAGCCACTATCTAAAGGTGCTTATGGACGCGGTGTTCGGAGCGGATAATTTCAGGAACGAAATTGTGTGGAAGCGGACGAGCGCACACAGTGATGCACGACGCTACGGCGCGGTCGCAGATATGCTTCTGTTTTACACCAAGAGTGATAACTTTATCTGGAACGCTAAGTATTCAGAACACGACAGTAAGTACCTATCACGATTTAGGCGCAGCGATCCTGATGGTCGTATCTGGTCTGATTACGATTTAACCGCAAAAGGGCTTACTGGAGGAGGCTATTCATATGAATTCAAGGGAGTAAAGTCTCTTTGGCGCTGTCCCCTTGAAACAATGCAACGGTACGAAATCGAGGGCAGATTGCACTTTACAAATAAAGGCGGCATACGCTTAAAGAGATACTTGGATGAAATGCCCGGCGTTGGACTAACTAACGTTTGGACAGATATACCGCCTATCAACTCACAAGCAAAAGAACGTCTCGGATACCCCACGCAAAAACCCGAAGCGCTTCTGGAGCGGATCATAAAGGCGTCATCCAATCCTAAAGACACCATTCTCGATCCGTTCTGTGGATGTGGAACGACTATCGCCGCAGCGCAGAAGCTTGGCAGGCGATGGATAGGAATCGACATCACACACCTTGCCATATCGCTTATCAAGCATCGGCTTCATAACTCATTTGAAAACGTTCCCAAGAAGATGCGTCCCAAATATGAAGTTATCGGCGAACCGGTTGACGTATCAGGCGCACGTGAACTTGCGGAAGCGGATAAATACCAGTTTCAATACTGGGCTTTAGGGCTTGTCGGCGCTAGACCGGTCGAGCAAAAGAAGGGCGCGGACCGCGGCATTGACGGCAAGCTCTACTTTAATGACGAAGGCGATAAAGGCAAGACTAAGACAATTGTGTTATCCGTTAAAGGCGGACATGTGCAAGTGTCGAATATTCGTGATCTGCGTGGCGTTATCGAGCGCGAGGAAGCCGAATTAGGCGTGTTGATAACACTCAATCCGCCGACACGCGAAATGAAAAAAGAGGCAGCGGACTCCGGATTTTACGAATCGCCGGGGATTTCACGCAGTAAACACAGGCGAATTCAGATATTTACTATTGACGAGTTATTGAAAGGCGCGCAGATTGACCTGCCTTCAACCGGAATAGGCAACAATACGCACAAATCCGATCATAATGCGAACGGAGTAAAAGAGAAAGGTCCTGAAGCGGAGAGGATTGTTTTTTAGCGTTTTATTTGCGGAGTACACTTTATTGCCACATTAGGAAATGGCTTAACACATTATTGGCCTGTGCAAACACCGCACTAATACACCTCATTTTTCTCCAGTTCGCTCTTTAATTTTAGATAACTCTCCCAGCGCGATTCGGTGATTTCACCGCTCGCAACAGCTGACAGAATAGCGCACCCTGTCTGCCCCGGCGAATGGCGACAGTCAGTGAACGAACACTGTGCTGCGACTTCGGCAATCTCGGGAAAGTAAACGATTAGGTCGTTAGAGTGAACTCCGCACACGCCGAAACCCCTTATACCCGGTGTATCGATTACGAATCCGCCGCTTGGATTAATCAGCATTTCACTTGTACTCGTCGTATGTTTGCCTTTGAGGGTCTTGGCGACGATTTCGCCGACTTTGAGCTCAATACCAAACAGCGCATTTACCAAGCTCGACTTACCGACGCCGCTGTGTCCGCAAAATGCGCATATTCTGCCTTTGATTAAGCTCGCTAACTGTGGAACTCCCTCGCCAGTAAGCGCACTCGTCTCGATTACAGGCACACCAATCGTACGATAAACATTGAGCTTTGCGTTTTCGTGCATATTATCGTTCAAGTCGATTTTGTTGAGCACGATTATTGATTCGAGTCCTCCTGCAAGCCCGGCGACAAGATAGCGGTCGATTATTCCCGGCTTCACAGGTGGTTTCACGCTGACAACAACAACCAGAACGTCCGCATTAGAAACAAGCGGATCGGTCATTTCGGCGTTCAACGCCCAACTGCGCGTTAACAGCGTACGCCTCTCCAGAATCTCTTCAACGACACCTGCGGTTTCGTCCGAGTTCGATCTGCTGAACAGTACGTTGTCGCCGACGCATACCAAACTGCGCTCCCCTGTATCGCCAAGTTTCAAACGACCACGGGTAGTACATGCGACGAGTTTCTGTGTCTTGTCGCCAAGGGTGCTCACGAAAACGACGTTTCCGAGTTTCTTGACGACATAACCTTCAGTGTGTGTGTTGGTTTCGGAATTAGCCATAATCAAGTCTTGTGCGCGCTGGTTTGTGCGCTGCAAGCGCTGCTGTTTCGCTAAAAATAATATTGCTAAACGAAATATTCACCAAGAGAATTCTACACTATATTGTTTCAAGACTTACTTGTTGCAAGGCTGCTTCGTTCAGATAACTCTTGTTTCGGAATAATCGTTTATCTTAAATCTGTACGACTTATACAAGCGCACCAGTTGCGCGCTTCATAGATTAAAGCTATACTCATTGCGATTCCTTTTTATGGGGACGTGCTATGAGTTTTTTCAGTTGGTTAGGTTCGTTATTCGGCGGAAAGAAGAAGACCAAGATTCCGACGAAAGTTGTCGAATACAAAAACCGTCCGTCCGGTTCGACTGCCCGCCGCAGTGAGCCGAGTGAACGGTCGTACGAGCGCGCAAGTTCACAGGATTATTCACCTCCAACGTCGAGCGGAGGCGGACGCGACATGTTCGAGCTTGCAGGCGATCGCGCAGCTAAAGCAAAAGAGCAGCAAGCGGCAGCACCGCCGCCAACCCCTCCACCAGCTCCGCCACCGATCGAAACCGAATTTGTCGACGCTCCTTCTTTTGAAGATGAGCCTGCACCACCCGATACCGCTCCAACGCAGCCAGTTGAAACTGCGCCATCTATTGAAGACAACTACTCGCCTCTCGATTTAGCGCGTGAGATTCAAGGTAAGGCAGCACCCACGCCGCCAACCGATATTGCATCGGACCCCGTTTTCCACCCCGACGACGCATACGCTCCAGAGCCGCTTCAACACTATATACCTATAGAAAAAGCCGCACCGATGGAAATAGAAGAACCCGAACCCCAAACCTACACCATTCAATCTAGCGATGAAGGCGACGAATCCGAACTTGAATCCATCGGGGTCAAGTTTAATGCCGAATATGAACCACAAGCCGCCGAGCCTAGCGATGAGTTGCCGTCGCCCGAACCGATTATCGAACCTGACGACGAAGTTGAACCTCTGCAGATTCAGGAAGCGGCTTCCGACGCGCCTGTTGCAGAAGCGGTAACAGAAGCGCTGGACGAACCGACGGAAGCTGACGACCCGGAAGCGCGTATGCTCGACAAGCTGAAGGATCAAACCGTCGAAGGCTCAACCACGATCACTATAGAACGGAGACGCATCGAAACAAAAAGCATCAATATCGGCGGCGAAAACTTCGAGATTGCGCTTTACGAATACCAAAACGGAACTCATGCGGCACGAGTGCCGCGCGCCGCAATCGAGCGCATGACGGAAATCGCCAAGCAGAACAACCTCAAAGTTCTGCCGCGCAAGCAGAATGCGGCGATTATGGCGGGACGTTTCCTCGGCGTGCCGCGCGCCGAACTGCAGGTTAGCGCCGAGAAAGAGAAGTATCACCTCGTTGATTTCACAGATACTTACTACGAAATATGCTTTGGCGACCTGCCGTAAAACCCCAAAATCGTTTTTTTTAACCTGAAGCTATGGCTGCCAATATTGACGAACAGGTTTGTAATGAACTGCTGAGCGCTGCAAGTAAAGCGTCCTTGCACTCGTACAGCCCATTCTCTAATTTTGCGGTGGGAGCAGCGGTTCTCACAGTTGACGGCAATATATTCATCGGCGCAAACGTCGAAAACGCGTCTTACTGCTTATCGCTGTGTGCCGAACGTGCCGCGATTGTGCGGCAATAAGCGAAATCGGCGCAGCGAATGCGCAAATCTCGGCAGTCGCAGTCGTATCCGACAAACTCAATCCGTGCTATCCTTGCGGTGCATGCTTGCAGGTCATCGCTGAATTCGCGTCCAACGATTGCGTTGTGATTCTCGTCAACGAAAATGGCAATCCGTTGCAAATCGCATTCAAATCACTGCTTCCATTTGCGTTTGAGATGAAGTGAATGAAACAACGGTGATAACTAACGCGATAATCCGCTCAAACCCTAATTGGATTTAGTAGGTTAAGTTTCCATACCATTTTGATCGCTCATCTTTTCTGTCTCGATCGGCTTGTCAATCCCTTTTTTTGATTGACCTTTCTTTGAGATTCCGCGCTTTTATTTTCTGCTCACCACACTTCACACCCTCTTGACAATTATATATATATTCGATATATATAATTCATCTCTATATGGAGTTGGTTTACATGTTTGAATCAGACGAACTGAATGGCGGTATCCTGCGGGTGTTGATACTGTCCGAGCTTGCTCTCGGTGAAAACTACGGTTGGGGAATCGCCGAAGCCGTCAAGCGCAAGAGCGGTTACGAGCTAACCTTGCGTGTCGAAAGCCTCTATCCCATACTGCACGACCTTGAGAACCGCGGCGCGCTCGCATCCCACTGGGTAGAAGCCGAAAATGGTCGCCAACGCAAGATGTACAGCCTGACTGACCGGGGTAAAAAGCAGGCGGAGCGTGCGCTTGCGAGCTTCAAAAAATCCGCCGGCGCGGCAATGAAGGTCGTCGAATTCACTGCGCCCGGTGATACTGCACCCGAAGGCGGTGCGGTATGAACGAACGCGAACTAAAACTTAATCTCAACCTATCACCCGCTCTCACTAGCAACATCGAAAACGAACTTGCCGATCATATCGCCTGCGTGAATGAACAAGCGGATGCGATACCGTAAAGAACTCGCTCGATTGAAGCGAAGTAATCGGCAGTGTGATTGAGAAAAACCATCTGGTATTTTATCGAATCGGATGTTTCTATCCAAACTCTCACATCCTTAACGCGCATCTGTTAGAATCATTGCGTTATGAAATTTGATCTCAATTCGTATTACGTACCGCGCGAATGGTCCGCGAAAAACGCGCTGATACGCGTGCTGACGGTTACGCTCGCAGTCTTGTTAATCGCATTGTTGTTCGCTTTTTCACTGTGTACGACTGCGTTTACCGAAGAACCGGCGGCGGCTACAAGCGCGATGGACGACCCGTCGGCGGTGGACTGGGGTGCGCGTTTCGATCAGGCGCGCGCGGCGAAAGACGCTAATGCTCTTATACTGATTCTCGATTTGGCTCCCATTCCCGATTGGAACGACATACTCGACAAAGCGGCGCAGGAACTTGTGAAACAGTGCGACGTGCCGAATATAGACAAGCCCGAATCGAGAGGTTCGTTCCTATACCTTCCTGCAGTACTCGTCGAAGGTGCGACGGACGGGCGTGTTGCGATTACGCAGACTGCAACCATAAACACCGGCACGATGATACTTTCGACTATACCGGGCAGCTTACCTCGTGAAACCGCGGGTGTTTCGATATCGCTCAAACCTCCAGTACCGGGTGTGAGTGTTGAAATATTCGAGTTAACCCTCGTAAAAGGCAGTAACGGCGAACGGATAACGACAAGCGTGCTAATCGGTGTCGGACCAGGCGCAAATACCGGTCCGCTCGAACTCACGGGAGCGATTACAGCAAAAAATCGCGGCAACGCGACCCTTGCCGAGATACCAATCGATATGAAAGTCAAAATCGCGCGAGCAGCGCCGACGCTCGACAAGATCGGTTTGTGGTATCGCAATGCGTTAGCGCAACGGTTTATGGCGGCGACTGTAAAAACAGGAGAGAAAAAGACTGACTGGCTGCAAACGCTGCTCGGCGGTGACACTTCCGAAGCGGATAAGAGGAATCGTGGTCCCAACGCACGCAAATACGACCTTCTGGCATTCTGCTATGGTGAATTCCTGCGTCAAGTTGCGCGCTCGCCGCAGACCGCAAACACGACGGACGTGAACAAACAAATCAACGTAGAATTAGCCGACGACGAACCGACTGAAGTAAACAGCGACGACGTTCCAAACCTTGAGCTGGCAGAGGAAGATCTTGTGCGTTTTGAGCTTATGCAACCGCTGTCGCTGCAACCTGCGACGGACGACCCTGTAATTGTGCGTGCGGCGACAGACTGTTTGATGTTTCTTGAACGGTTTGAACTTCGTCGTGCGCGGTATATGGCATCACGTGAAGGGCGTCCGCTTCCCGAATCGGTGGAGCCGGGCTACTGGTGGAAGACGACAGGAGCTTCGGGATACACGGAAGACGTTGCATCGAGCGTGAACCGCCCTCCAAGGTACACTAAATAGAAATGTTTGCGGATTTAGAGGGTTTTATCTTTTACGTTACGGAGTTAGAAGCTGGGTTAGACTTCTATTCCCGTGTGCTTCAGCTCCCGATACTCAATGAGACCTCATCACGCGTCGTATTCCACATTCCGCGCTCGCGGCTCACGCTAATAAAAGACGTTGACGGAAGCGAGCCGAACCGCTACAACGTAGATAAATTCACGGTTGCCGCCCCGAAACGATGCGCGCTAGTTCTGCTCGTTGAAGATGTGGACACATCGGCGTTCTATCTTCATAAATGTGGTGTGCAATTCCTTACACCGATTGAAGAACGCGGCGGGCTATGGATGTGTGAAATCGCCGATCCGTATGGAAACCGCATTGCAATCGCGCAGCTCAACGAAATAAGAATATGACGGAATGGTCATAAAATACTTGACGCAAGTGATAACATGACGCGTTGTTCACGGGAGTGTGCGATGACTATTAGCGGACAAAGCGGTACTGTGCGTCTCGATGGCAAAAACGGAATGACGCCCGAAGATTTTTATCGGGTAGTTTACACGCGCTCAAAAGTTGAAATTTCCAAATCCATACTGAAAAATATCGGCGATTTACGCGGCAAACTCGACGAACTTATTGCGATGGGTGTGACTATGTACGGCATAAACACCGGCATCGGCAGCAAAAAAACGGAAACAATGGAAAGCGCTGAAGAGATTGCCGAATTCCAGCGTCGGTTCATCGCCGCGCACTGCGTTGGAGTTGGCGAGCCGCTTCCCGAATCGGTCGCACGAGGAATGGTTTACCTAAGGCTTCTTTCGTTTACGCACAACCATTCTGGGATTCGACCCGAACTCGCAGTGCGACTAGCTGCAATGTTGAATCACAGCATCACACCTGTTATACCCTCGCAAGGCTCGGTTGGCGCATCCGGCGATCTCGCGCCGCTTTCGCACCTTGCCGCATGCGTGATGGGAACAATGCACACTCGCAACAACAAAGGTAAACTCGTACCGTCTCACGACCAGCCGAAAGTTTACGTGAACGGTTCGGCAATGAACGCAGGCGATGCGTGGAAAAAAGCGGGCGAGCAGACATATTTCCCGCTTGCCGCAAAAGAAGCGCTTGCGCTTACAAACGGCGCAACGATGATTCACTCGCAGGCGTTGTGCGGACTTATCGAACTTGAGAACTTGTTTAACGATGCGCTTCACGCCGCCGCATTGTCCTGCGAAGCGTTACGCATAGAAGTGAGCGCGTTCGACGAGAGAATTGTTAACGCGCGTGCGCATAACGGCGCAGTAGAAGTTGCAAAAGAAATGCGCGATTTGCTTGCAGGCAGCGTAAGTTGCACACCCGCTTTCAGGCGTGAATTTGCACGCGTCGTTATGGAATTATTTCCAGACAGAGTCTGGAAAAAACTGCGTCCCGAAGTGCCTCGTTTGCAGGATGCATACAGCTTCCGCGCAATCCCGCAAGTTCTGGGTGCTGTGCGAGACGCAATGACGCACGTTCGCGCGGTGTTAACGCGTGAAATGGAAAGCGCTACCGACAATCCCCTTATCTTTAGTAACGGCGATCAAGGTGTTGACGTATTGTCAGGCGCAAATTTTCACGGCGAACCGCTTGCGCTTGCAGTTGACTATCTAAAAATCGCCGCATCTGAAATCGCGTCTATCGCTGAACGCCGCATTGCCGCACTTCTCGACCCGGCGCATAACTACGGACTACCGTCGGACTTGGCTCTTTCGCCACAAGACACCGGGCTGATGATTCTTCAATACACGGCGGCTGCGCTCGTAAGCGAAAACAAAGTGCTATCTCACCCGGCAAGCGTTGACAGCATACCAACATCCGCAGGTCAAGAAGATCATGTCAGCATGGGCTCGATTGGCGCGCGCCAGCTTTCGCGCATCGTCGCAAACGTTCGCAGAGTAGTGGCAATCGAGATAATCTGCGGAACGACAGGTATAAAAGCCGTCGAACGCATCTGCAAAGACGGAAAAATCGCAGCGCTGAAGCTCGGCAAAGGCACACGCAATGCGTTCAACCGTTATTCGGAATTTATAGGTGAGCTTGCAGAGGATTCTTACCTTGCGCCGCTTGTCGAACGCGTCGCAGATGAACTAGCGGCGTTATAAGTTTCAGGTGTCTAATTATGAACGACAAAGTCAAAACCAAAAATACAACCGGCTCTTCAAGCTCCGACGACCCGGCAAGACTCAAAATCCGCCTGCGTGATTTGTGGTGGTACATTGCGATTATGGCAATATTCACAGTGTTTGTTGCGTATCGCTTGATAAGCCCCGGAATGAAAATCGGATTCGACCAGCCGGCGGGCGATATGACCGTTGCCGACTACGGCTTCGATTTGTCCAACCTGTCCGTTGACAAAAGCGTGGTTGTTCCGAGCGGATTCAAAACGGACGGAAAGCGCTTGTTGACCCGCCTTATATCAAAGGTTCGGATGCTGCTGCAGTTACGAAAGAACAGCGCCGCAAGGAACACACGAAGTTTATCGTAGATAACGATCGCGTTATCGGGGTATCAATCGACGGTGAGTCACGCGCTTATCCCATCCGTATTATGAACTGGCACGAGATTGCAAACGACACACTTGGCGGCGTACCTATCGCAGTAACCTATTCGCCGCTTACCGACAGCGTCGCTGTTTTCGACAGACGTATAGACCCCGACAAACCGCCGCTCGAATTCGGCGTGAGCGGGCTTCTTTACAACAGCAACCTGCTGATGTACGACAACGCAACGCGAGACGACCATAAGGATTCGAGCTTGTGGAGTCAGCTTTTGTTGAAATCGGTCGCCGGCCCTAAATGCAATACTACGTTATACGCGCTCCCGGCGCAGCTCGTGCGCTGGCGCGATTGGCTTGAAGCGCATCCCGACACGACGGTAATCACGGGCACACCCGCAGAGAAAGAAAATTACAGCTCTAGTCCATACCAGACTTACTATGTATCCGCGACTACAAAATTCCCGGTTAAACCGATGGCGGAATCGGACGACCACGCGTGGATGAAACCTGTCGTAGTCATTGCGAACGGAGGCGAAACGGCGGCGTTCTTTCATGTGCATCCGCCCGACGACTGGCAGCCGACCGCTGCAAATACGGGCGCGGGGGGCACGGCGTTCACCGCAGAAGTAACGGTCGGGGGCGATACGTTCACTTTGAAATGCAGACCGCCGACATTAAGCTACGACGCGGAAACCGCTGAAGTTGTTTGGGGAACGAGCGGTGTGCAGGAACGGGATGGCGCGGGCGATGTAACGAGTCGAAACGCTCCCGATTATGTTATCTACACATTCTTTGGCGCGTGGTGCGCAATGTACCCCGATACGAAGTTCATCTCGCCGTGACATGACGAGCGAGCGATGTAAACGTGCGAGTATTATGCTTGCACCTGACGGATGTACAGCGCAGAAACGCAGAGGTCACAGAAAGAAAAACGAACTAGAAATTCTCTGCGTCTTTGCGTCTTGTTAGGGACAATACACAGATAAGATTACGCTACTTGCAAGAGCAAGGCAGACTGGAAACTGCGCTGCGTTTTCGATTATTTATCTCTCTGCGCTCTCTGTATCTCTGTGGTTTTATCTCTCGTATCCCAGCTTTCCACGCGGTAAAATCACTCAACCTTCATAACCGTGTCCCCAATCTGGATTGCCGCGCCGCGAGCGAGCGGGGTTTCGACGCGTATGCGGACGCCGTCAACGTACGTACCGTTCGTGCTGCCGAAGTCGCTAATCCAGCAGCCGAGTTCGTCGCGGCGAATGGCGGCGTGCAGGCGGCTTGTGCGCCGATCGGATTCAAGCACGATGTCCACAGTGACGGATGCAGGAGCGCCGCCGCCGCTTGAAGGAAGCTGCGCTGTGCGAACGCGTCCGACGTAAAGCGTCCTGCCGCTCACAAGGTTGAACGAACGACCGTTAAGCGCACCGCCGACAATGCTTATGGTTTTAGGTATCGCCGACGCTCCTTCGTCCCATGCAGCGGAGTCGATTGGCGGCAGATCGTCGTCGGGATACTCGGCGGGATGTCGTTCGCCCGTTCGCAGCGCTTTCTCCCTGAAAATCAACATCGTATTGCCGAGCCAGAACGCGTCGCGGTCGCGCAGAACGACGCGCCTAACCCATTCGCTTCGTATCCCAATCGGATTGTCGCGTGTAAGCGCTTCGGCGACGAATCCGTCGTTCGTCTCTTTGATAACGGCGTGGTGCGGTTGAATATTCTCGTCGCCGCGAAGCATTATGTCGTTTTGTTCCGCGCTGCCTATCGCCGCATAGCCGTTTTGGACTGTGTAGTCTTTGCCTTCGAGCGCCGTTATCATCACTGTAACCCATGCCGATCGCGTTATTTTTAGATACGTGACGATAATCAGAATTACGCACATAATTATTGAGAGAATAATGCCGGGCCAGAGAAACCGACCTAGAGCCGCGCCGAGTCCGGGGATGCGGTATATCGCTTCGCCCGCGCCTTTCACGCCGTAAAAATCTGCATCCACGTGAACGGTTACGACGCGCCCAAGATCGTTTGTGTGCGGCGATGTGAATTCGAGAACGTATTCGTTTTCAATCTGCGAAATGATTTCTCGATAGACGCGGTCAAGCTCGCCGGGTGTAGGCGATTGGAGGTAGCGTCCGCCAGTGCGCTCCGCGATGCGCGTCAGCGGCGGGGGGTCTATATCGACGCCTAGTCCAAGCGTGTATATCGTGACGCCCAGATTTTCCGCGACAGCGTTATCTTCGTAATATTGTAGAACGGCTTCCACCGAATTGGTTGATTTATTGTCAACGCCGTCTGTCATCACGACAATAGCGCGGCGGCTGTCGGGCACTTCGAGAACAAGTTCGAGCGCTTGACGAACGGCGTCAAATACGGCGGTGCTGCCGTACACGTTTAAGTTGTCAACAGCATCTTTGAGTTTCGCTTTATCGGTCGTGAAGTAATACTCGATTACGGGAACGTCGCTGAAACTTACGAGCGCCGCTTCGTCCTTATCGCCGAGCCTGTCGATAATCGTTTTAAGCGCAAGTTTTTGGAGATTCATAGCCTCGGTCATAGACGTGCTCGTATCAACAACCAACACGACCGCGAGCGGCGCACGGCTCATCGGATCGGCGAATATCGGCTGCGAAACCGAAATGCCGTCCTCGGTTATTGCGAAGTACTCGGGTTTCAATGTTTTTATTGGGTTGCCGCGATCGTCGAGCACGCTCACGTATGCCTGTACCGTCGGAAAATGTTCTTCGCTCGTCAGTATTTGTGTCACGGTCACATTTATTGACTGGGGCAGGTTTATCGCTTCGGGCGGACGCGCAAGTATGTCTTCGGGAGTCGGCGGCTCAAGCGGCACAACGTCGTCGTCGTCGTTCTGCTGATTGCTGTTATTGTTGTTATCAAATTCGTCCCATACGTCGCTGCCCTGAAAAATCGCCGCTTCCGCGCGCGCCAACGAGCACACGATTGAGATAATCAACGCAACGATTACGACAACTGCCGCTTTTTGGTTCATATAATCTCCATCACGCTCGTCATTCGACTTTGAAAGTGGTTGTGCCGATTGTGAAACACATGCCGGGTGCGAGGGGCACCGACGATACGCGGCTGCCGTTTATTAGTAAGCCGTTCGTGCTTCCTAAATCGGTAATCGCCCCCATATTCGCGTCGTCAACGGTAATTCGCGCATGTGCACGGCTGACCTGATTATCGCCCGCTAAACAGATGTCGCACGTTTCGGAACGCCCCAGTGTGAATTCACCGGGCGCAAGCTCAAACACAAGTCCCGAATGCGCGCCGCCAATCCCTACGAGGCGCGTGACAGGTTTCACTTCGACTGCTTTACTCTGCGCTTGCGGCTCCGCAGTCACCGATGCAGACGCCGCTGAAATACCCGAGTCGGGCAGCATCGCCGGATCATCCCAAACGCTTTTGTCTGTTTTCGGCTCCGCGGCGCGCTCGCGGTATGCTGGATGCTCCATCGCGCCTTCAAATTGCGAGATGCGGCTCGCTTCGGATATAACGGGTCGCCCAAGGTTGAGCTTGTCCAAAACGAGTCGTATGACGATAATCAACAGGTAGCACAAACCTAAAAGTGCGGCAATCCAAAACGCGATCGTCACAGGCTGCCCGCTCCCTTCGGGAAGTTTCGCCAAATCGCCCGAAAGGAATCTCCATGCCGTCGCAAGCCCGCCCGCAAGCGACAATCCGCCGAACGCGCGAACATAATGGCTGTCGGCGACTTCAGCGACAATAAGCACGATGAAGGCTGCCGCGAGATAGCCGAGAATTGCAAGCGCATCCAGCATGCCCTGTCTTCCCAGCACCGCCGCCATTCCCGCCGTGTAAGAGTAGCCGACGTAGGCAAGCGTCACTCCGATAAGAGCGACAAGCGTACGAAGGAGCGGTTTGTTGTAGAAAACGATCATCTACGACTCCGATCAGTTAAGGTTTGTCGATTGTAGCATGGTTATGGGGTGGCTCGACTATGAAACATCGAGTAATCTATGCGCTTCACTGACAATCAACTCATTCAACACAGCGGTTAGACGCTTTTAAGGGAGTTTCGTTCCGAGAGTATAGCCCAGCTATGTTGCGAGATTTTACCGCTCGATATTGAAATCGTTCACTGTAAAGCGATGCAGCGATGCGTTTAATTCACACACCAAACCCGATCACCATGGCTCGCCCTGCGTGATTTTATCATCGTCACACGCTAAACACTGACCATGTTCGCACACACTCATACTATGGAATAGTCAGCCTACCAGATACGCTTGATCGATCAACTTAGGGGGGTAATAAACCAGACAAGATTGACATACACTTTACAGTAGTATATAGTAAATTCGAGGTTTGATGCATGACCAAGCTAAATATCGACGGCAACTACCTTTTCTACGGAGACAACCTCGATGTGTTGCGCAGGTATGTTCCAAACGATTGCGTCAACCTCGTTTACCTAGATCCGCCTTTTAAGAGCAATCAGGACTACAACGTGCTTTTCGCCGAAAAAAACGGTGCGCAATCTGCCGCGCAAATTCTTGCGTTTGGGGATACTTGGCGCTGGGATCAATCCGCCGTGAAAGCCTATGAAGAAGTGATGAGTCATGGCGGTAAAATTGCAGAAGCTGTTAAGGCATTGCGCAGCTTTTTAGGCACAAGCGATATGATGGCATATCTCGCAATGATGGCGCCGAGATTGTCTGAACTTAAGCGTGTAATGAAATCCACCGCGAGCATCTATATGCACTGCGATTCAACAGCGAGTCATTACCTTAAGATGCTTATGGACGCTGTGTTCGGTGTGGAGAATTTCGTAAACGAGATAATCTGGAAGCGAACCAGCGCACACAGCGATGCTCGTCGTTACGGTAGAAACGCAGATGTTATTCTCTTCTACACCAAGTCGAGCTCTTATACTTGGAACGTCCAATATACAGATTACGACGAGAAATATGTTGACCAATTCTATCGTCATGTCGATCCTGAAACAGGCAGAAGATACCGTTTGAGCGATTTAACCGCTGCAGGAACAACAAAAGGCACATCGGGCAAACCATGGAAGGGTGTCGATCCAACCGATACGGGCAGACACTGGGCTGTACCGACAGAGATTATCGAAAAACACAAGGTGCGCGCAAAAACTTCCCAAGGCAAACTCGACGCGCTTGACCGCCTTGGTTTAATTTATTGGCCACCGAAGGGAAAAACACCTGCTTATATACGTTATCTCGACGAGATGCCCGGTGCCGTCCTTCAAACGATATGGACTGATATTCCTCCAATCGGCGCACATGCAAAAGAACGTCTGGGCTACCCGACTCAAAAACCGATTACGCTTCTCGAACGCATGATTCGTTCATCGTCGAACGAAGGTGACATCGTTCTCGATCCGTTCTGCGGCTGCGGTACGACAATCGCCGCAGCGCAAAAAATCGGCAGGCGTTGGCTCGGTATAGACATAACGCATCTTGCAATATCCCTCATTAAGCACAGGCTCGTTTCGTCTTATGGCAATGAAATAAAATATGAAATTATCGGAGAACCTGTTGACGAATCCGGCGCAAAAGCGCTTGCGGATGCTGATAAATATCAATTTCGATACTGGGCGCTTGGACTTGTCGGAGCGCGACCTGCGGAACAGAAAAAGGGATCAGACAAAGGAATAGACGGCAAGATCTTCTTTCACGACGAAGTTTCCGGCGGCAAAACTAAAACGGCTGTCATCTCCGTTAAAGGCGGTCACGTACAGGTATCGCATATTCGCGATATGCGCGGTGTAATCGAACGCGACGAAGCCGAAATAGGTGTTTTAATAACACTAAATCCTCCAACACGCGAAATGAAAACAGAAGCCGCAGATGCGGGGTTCTACGAATCGCGTAATATCTCAAAATCGAAGCATTCTCGAATACAAATACTGACTATTGACGAATTGATTAATGGCAAACGCCTTGATTTACCAATTACCGGCGCTGGAAATGGGACTCTTAAAACCGCTCCTAAAGTCAACAGCGGCAAAGTTAGAGGTAAAGAATCGGAGCAAATGGATTTATAAGGCGGGATTATCTCTCACCGCTTGAACTATCTGATTTATACGAACAATTCACACACCCAATCCGCTAACCAAATACCTTAGAGCGTCCAATGCGTGATCGTCGCGTTTCATCACCTTCGGGTCACCGCAGCCGCAGCCGATTTCGCCGAGCAGCGCCGCTTCCCGCTCAACCGTTCCAAATCCGTCTCTGCTGTTTCCAAGCATGCCGCCGCCATATCCGAATCCACCACCACAGCCGTTTTTTTCGTCGTAAGCATACGCGCCGAACTCACGAATTAGGTTTCTGCACGACGGATGAACCGCTAAGCGCGCAGTTATGTTACTGTCGCAAGGCGAAAGCAGCGCACGAATGCGCGCGATTCCCTCCA
>CAZRQJ010000015.1:9491-22218 GCA_964602075.1 uncultured Planctomycetia bacterium | reverse complement strand
CAGACACTTTTGACGAAATCGCATGCTAAAAATAGTAGCTAAATCCATTTCAACTCGTTCAATTAAATTGTCGGGGTTATACTCTGAAGATATCTGACATTCCGACTATTTGTTAGGTATAATAAGACTGCGCATTGCGAAAGTGCGCGTTTTTGTAAGATTGATGTTATGACTAGAACAGATCGCTTAAAAAGATGGGGTGTGCTGACTTTAGCGTCAGGCTATATGGTTTTGATTGTCGTTTGCATAAGCATAATTGCAGACAACCCAATATGGCGCGAGAGTTTGCAGATGATCAAGATCCTAGTGTATAGCGGGATTTTCATGATGACTTTCTTCATTGGAAATTACTTTTTTAGATTCATAGATAGACATTCTGTTAAACAAGACGAGATGATTCGCGAACTGGAGCATAAGACAAAAATTGAAGAAGAAGCTAACGAAGAAATTATCAGCATTAACCAGATGGTTAATGAACAAGTTGTAAAAATAACCAAAATGAGTGAAGAACTCGAAATGAGTTACATAAACACCGTTAATTCGCTTGCGCGTGCTCTCGACTCAAGAGATAGATATACGCACGGTCATTCAGAGCGAGTCACTCAGTGGAGTGTGAAAATTGCCGAGCGCATCGGTTATACAACTGACGAGTTAGCTAGAATACGCCAATCCGCTCTTTTACATGACATGGGTAAAATTGGCGTAAAAGATTCTATTCTAAGAAAACTAGGCCCGCTTAATCCAGATGAACTTCTCGAAATGCAACAACACCCTGTTAACGGATACGAGTATATCAAGGATGTTAAGCACTTATCGCCTTGTTTAGACGGCATTTTATATCACCATGAACGGGTTGATGGAAAGGGTTATCCTCGCGGCGTTAAGGGGCACAATATTCCTCTTGATGCTCGAATAATTTCTGTTGCGGACACGTTCGATGCGATGACAAGCGATCGTCCTTATAGAAAAGGCATGCCTAAAGATAAGGCGTTGACGATAATGAGAGAGGTTGCAGGTGTGCAATTAGATCCTGACTTAGTAATAGTATTCTTTGATTTAGTGCGTGATTTGAAGCTTGAAGATATCAGAATGTTATCAATAGTGTCTAGCGAATGATTGCTCCATTGTGTTTATCGTCGTTAGTAGCAAGTATCTTCCCTAACTAAAGAGTCTTGTTTGTTAGAAGAATCTTATCGTAAAATCATCGTATCCGACAGACTCGACTCGAGAAACTAGGATATCTTTAACTCGTGAATTTTGCGGCTCGTGTTTCATCCTTTCAATCATAGTTTGCAAGACCACCTCGCAGTCATGTTCAATATGTAGTTCCACGTCACCATCTTGTAAATTCCTAACCCAACCTCTAACCCCAATCAAATCTGCAACGCGTTTAGCTGTGTATCTAAAACCGACGCCTTGAACTCGACCTGAAATAACCAAGTTGTATGCAATGAGTTTGTGAATCACATGTTTATTATAACGAGTCAAATATTTGGAATATCGAATTCCTGATGTATAATCATCTGGTTTTACGATTATGGAGAGGTGGGTTATGGGCAATGTTGTGATTCTCGATGCTGTTCGCACGGCGATTGGTAAGTACGGCGGGACACTTCAAGATGTTAAAGCCGTCGACCTTGGCGCTGCCGCGATTAAAGAGTTGATTCGTCGCCATGAAATTCCTGCTAATGGAGTTATTGACGATGTCATTATGGGAATGGTATGTCAAGGCGGGGCAGGGCAGATACCGAGTCGCCAAGCGGCGTTGAAAGCGGGGCTTCATTCGTCCACTCCGTCTCTTACCATTAACAAAGTGTGCGCAAGTGGGATGCGCGCTGTTACGCTTGGAGCGACGCTTTTGAAAGCTGGCGAAAAGGAATTTATTATCGCTGGCGGAATGGAGTCTATGTCTCAACTTCCCTACTATAACTTCGATCTTCGCTGGGGCAAACGAATGGGTGACTCGAAAATGGTAGACGCTATGGTTTTCGACGGTTTATGGTGCGCGTTTGACGGTGTTCATATGGCTGTTCATGGCGACAGAATAGCTAAGGACTATGGGATATCTCGAGAGGAAATGGATACATATGCGGCACGTTCGCAGAATCTAGCTGAAGCAGCTATTATGGACAATATTTTCGATGCTGAAATTGTACCGTTTTACATTCCACAAAAGAAAGGAGACCCGATTGAGTTTAAGCAAGACGAGTTTCCGCGTTTTGGAACGACCTATGAATCCCTTGCTAAGCTGCCGCAGGTTTTCGGTAAAGACAACCTGATTACTGCTGGAAATGCTCCCGGCGTTAACGATGCAGGTGGTGCAATGCTGTTAGTCACTGAAGAGAAGGCCGCCGCTCTTGGAAAGAAACCAATCGCAACGATTATCGCACACGATCATGTTGCTATGGAGCCTTATCAGTTCCCGATTGCACCTGCATATGCTGTTAAGAAACTACTTGACAAAGCCGGTTTGACCATATCAGACATCGATTTATTCGAATGCAACGAAGCGTTTGCCGCAGTTGTAATCGCATGCGGCAAAGTACTCAACTGGGACGAGAGCAAGGTGAATGTAAACGGCGGAGCTATAGCTCTCGGGCACCCGATTGGCATGAGCGGTGCGCGCATCATTATGACCCTTGCATTCGAACTCAAACGTCGTGGTGGCGGTAAAGGAATTGCTTGCATTTGTAGTGGATCAGGGCAGGGTGACGCGGTGTTGATTCAAGTGTAGCTAGCATTTGATCATACTTAGAAGTTCTCTGTATTCAACAAGAATTGCATTCCAAATGTTTTCCCTGCGATAATTCGCAAGTATTAGCTCGCGTGATTTTGAACCGTGACTTTTGCGAACTTCCTCGTTTTGAATGTACAATTCTAATTTCTCTATTAGTTCATATGTATTGTTCAACCGGAACAGCGTTCCTGTTTCATTGTCCACGACGGCATCTGAACATCCTGGAATATCTGACGCGACCACTGGAAGTTTCATCGCGCCAGCTTCTAATAGCACAACCGGAAACCCCTCTCTATGACTAGGTAAAGTGAAAATGTCCATCGCAGCAAACATAGCAGGTAATTCTTCGGATTGGACGAAACCAGTTATATAAACACGTTTGTCGTTTTCTAGGTATAGTTTTGTTTGCTGCGGTATAGGATCCTCATCTTCAAACGGTCCTACAACAAGCAAACAAACATTCGGGAATTTAGCTCGAATAATTTTCCATGCATCAACTAGCTCACATATACCTTTGTCCTTCACTATGCGTCCGACGAAGCCGATCACAATTTGTCCAGAAGGAATGCCAAGTTTCTTACGGATACCTTCTGTTACTTCATTATCGAAAACAGATGGATTGAACTTTACTTCTGCATCGACACCATTTCCACTGCCGTTAAGAAGTACTTTCGATTTCGATTCGACGCACACAGCACTGTCAAATGCGACGCGTTTCATAGACTCGCTTACGCATAAAACACGATGTGCGAGATTACAGGATATTTTTTCAGCTGCAACTAGTAACCGACGTTTCAAGCCACTAGCAGTCATGAAAGGAAACCCGCGGACATGGTAGATACGAATGGGTATCCGACATAACCATGCTGCCAGCATCCCAAGCAATCCACCTTTGGGGCTGTGCGCATGGACTATTGTTGGCTTGATTCGACGAATTAGGGAGCATAACCGTATGAGTGCGATAAAGTCAGCAAACGGCGTTATGCGGCGTGTCATGTTTACTGTGTGAATTCTTACGCCTTCCTGTTTGCCGAAATCGTCTAGTAGTCCGCCTGCTGATGACACGACATGAACATCGAAGCCTTGTTCGCACATGAATCGAAGTTGACCGCTTAGAAATCCGAACAGTGAAGCGGGAACGGTCGTTATATGCACAAGCGTATGACGCGGTGTCGTGTCGCGGGTCACACCCTTTGTTGTTACCTTGTCGGTTTGAGTATTCAAAGACATACGACTAAGATTATCGCGCTTGATTTGGCTGTGTTGAAGGTATCTTCTTTAAGTTACTTTTTTTACCTTGTATCAACCTTGAGATCACCTGTGATAAAATTAAACTGTATGGGGAAAATGTTCTTAGTTCGATGTTCGAGGAGCGAGTCAGCTTGCTTAAGCAGTTGTGCGAATGCTACTACGCATATAGATTCAACCCAAATTCGCTTTGCAACTAATGTCACTAAAAATGTCTTATTAGCTTTTGGGATTATCTGCTTATTGGCGCTAATACCTTGTAGGACGTCTGCTGCTGAAACGGATGTAAATCTGGGTATTCCTATGCTTGATTCTGCGAATCACTTGCTTGATGCAGGCGATTATATATTGATACAACTTTCGCTCGGCAAGGAGCGCTATGAATATGATGTACAGCTTGATGCTGAAGGTGATTTTACCCTTCCATTAGTTGGAACGTTGAATGTAAAGGGGATGACTTCACGCGAAGCATCCAGTTTTATATCTAGGAAATATTCCAAGTTTTACAAAACCCCTTATGTATCGATACTAATTCGTCAATATGGTCAATTT
Organism: uncultured Planctomycetia bacterium; assembly: GCA_964602075.1. Classification (GTDB taxonomy): domain Bacteria; phylum 4484-113; class 4484-113; order JAGGVC01; family JAGGVC01; genus JAGGVC01. The sequence goes on along the minus strand of CAZRQJ010000015.1, from coordinate 17,681 downwards.
GAAGTGTTTGTGTTTGGCCCTGACTTTCCCGGCAGAATTATTCGATTGAACAACGGAACGCGCTTGCTCAATCTAATCATTAGCGAAAACTATGCAAGTGTTTATAGCGGAGCATTTCGAAGAGTACATCTGATACGAAGTGGTATAGGTTTCTCTGCTGATTTGAAGTCAGCGGACAATGTTCCAAGAGGAAACAGCAACGAGATTTCGCGTAAACCTGTAAACGCTCTGTCGCCAGATCTCAAGGGTGAATTGGTCAAATTGGTTAATGCGACATCGTGGGTTTCTGAAAGGCTTCAAGACCCTAAGTGTAAGGTTCAAGTTGTAGATCCGTTGGCGTTGTCTCGTGATGGCGAATTGTCGCAATTTAACCTGAATTTACAAGACAAAGATGTTGTATTCATACCGTCACCCGAACGTTTCGTTGATGTATCATCAGAGCAAAACCCGCGTAGGATAGAGTTGCTTGAGGAAGAAACTTTAGGGGCAATTCTTAGACTGATAGGTTCTGTGAATTTTGATTTCGATCTCGCGAATACTGTCGTTCAAAGGTACGACAAGTCAGGACAATTAACTAGAGTTGTTGTGAATCTATACAAAGCACTGGACGATGTTTCTCAAATATCATCCTTTAAGCTTCAAAATCGAGATAAGATACTTTTTATACCTCAAGAGTTAAGGGTATTTGTCCTTGGTGAGGTCAAGCTTGCTGGTGCATTTGATTATAAACCCAATTCTACGGTTTTAGATTACATTTCACTTGCTGGTGGGGGCACCGAGTTAGCGCATTTAACATGGATAGCAGTTATCAGGCAACCGCGGGATTTATTGGATCCAGGTGCCGCCCCAGAAGTATTTACAATTAACTTCAGAGATATACATGCAGGTCGCGAGTCCGGTTACGTAATGTTGATGCCGGGCGATGTAATCTATGTGCCGCCTAAGGGGTACGAATTTCGAATACAGGATGTTTTGGTTCCGATAAACACAATTATCTCGGGATATGCAGCGGCGAGTTCCTAAAACGTATTGTTAATCGGTACCAATGCAGCTAATCGATCAACCATCTTGAGAATCTAAGATCTGCAAGATGATTCAATATGTAATCAGGATAGAGATTGTCTCGATATCTACGCAAATCAAGTCCTGACGAATTAATGAAGCCATTAGCGATGTCTTCAGTCCGATAAGTGAACGGCCAATCGGGTGAGATTCCTGTTCTTACTTTATTGGGAGGTCCGTCGATGTAAAAGGGTAATGGGATTCTAAAATAGATTCCACCTTCGTCACCGGATTGCTCGCCGGTCTTATAGTAGAAAAACGATAGTTCGACCGGGCCAAATTGACGAAGTAATTCAACATTAAATCCGCCATCTTCGTATTGGAACTGACCTGCATGCAGCCTTGCAGTAAAATCGTAATCGGATATACGTTTTTCAAGTTTTCCAAGCGCTTGAAGGTAATCGCTGTCGAAAGCCTCGTCATAAATGTAAGAAAAGTTGCCTCCGACGGTATCATCAAAACTCTTAAGATCAAACTCTCCTTCAAACTGGCTGCCGTATTGGTCTAGTCCCAATTGGCCGCCTTTAGCAAGCCAGCTAAATGACCCTGTTCTACCACCGAAACCAATGTAGGCTCGTTCAACATTGAAACCATCTATGTTGTTCAGGTTGTTGCTTACAACGTAACTCGTACGGCCTTTTACAAAAAACCCATTGCCTAGTTCGATTTCAGGTTCAAGTTGTAGAGTAACGCGCTGACTAAAAGGTTCAAAAGGTCTTCCCCATTGAAAACCGAATCCCGGACTGAAAAAGAGATCAATCTTGTAGCGGCTTGGATTGTATATCTCACTGACATTTGAAAAATCAATGTTATGATGGTAATCAACCGCGACGCTTGGTTTAAATTGGTCCTCCGATATTTCGCCTCTTACGAAGGCAAGATATTCGTCGACAGGAACGACGGTATTGATATGTGGAATGTTGTCGATATTCGTTATCGCTCTAACTATTGTTGACGACTCCGGAGCATGCATACACGAAAGAGTTAACACGACTCCAAGTGCGCGCTCTTCGAGAATTTTCATTCGGTTTTCGTAACTGACAATGAGTTCGTTATCAGCAGTGAAAACTCTGACATTTTCGTAACCGTATTCTGTTAATATTTCGGCTAAAAGTCGTGGATCTGCCTGACCACCCTTCGGTGCGAATCGAACAATCGGTTGCGACGGTTCAATCTCTTCATCTTTCTTCAGATTATTAAGGTTGAAGTTAGTAGTAATGCTCCAGCCAATCTCGTTACTATCGAGCGAAGCTGCGCTCAACGTTAGCCAGTCGAGTGGTCTAACGCGTACTCCGGCATTAAATCCCTGTGTGTCATACTCGCCAATCAAGCTGATATACTTGTTTGGTGTCCATTCAGCACCGCCGAATATGCCTTCTAGTTTGTCTGTACCAACTCCTAGATTAAGTTTAAGCGAGTTGAACAGTGTTTTCTGTGTAACCGCGTAGTACGCTTCCTCGTGCCTAACTTCACCACCTAAATCAAGCGCACCGATCGCTAGAGCAGGGTATTTATTGGTCTCTTCGTGAGCCTGAAACTTCAGGCTAATCTCTCGTCCTTTATAGTCTCCGTAACGTGGCACGTTTGGGTCTGTATAATCGGGATAACGATATATCCGTCCAGCTATCTCGAACCGTGGCAGAAAGCCCACGTTGAAGAAGTGATTGTATTGTTCAAGTCCGGCGAATGTTTTGTGGTTAGTGAAGTTGAAATTGACACCGAATCCAACACTTACCAGCCCATCCTCGGTTACCGTACCATCCGGTGTGTTAATAAGACCACTAACGCCTTCAAGGTTGGTATCGGCAGAAGAAATTGTGTATGGCAAGAACGATGCAATTATTGTTAATACTAGAATAAATATGCTTTTCAACTCACTTCTCCTTAAGCATTGAGGCGGGATAGGGTTTTGTAAAACAAAAACACCACCTAACTAGTCGATGATGTTACCAGATTCAATTCGAGACTGATTTAGCGAATAGCGTCAATCAATTTGCGTGTTCGTCACATTGCTAAAGTAATCAATTCCCATTTTTTCACGAATATGCTCAAGTGTTTTAGAGCCTTCCTTACGTGCACGACGTGTCCCTTCAATCAATATTTCATCGATTTCTTTCGGTTTTGCTTCGTATTCCTTACGGCGATCTCTAAAGGGCTCCAACAACGAGTTAATGTTTGCCATAAGAGCTTTTTTGCATGTAACGCATCCGATAGAACCCGCTCGGCATCGCTCAGTCGCTTCTTCGAGAAAATCCGGGCTGAATACCTTGTGATACTTGTAAACGTTGCAGATTTCTGGTGTACCCGGATCTGTTGCATGGATACGCGCCGGATCAGTGACAGCACGGTTCACTTGAGCCTTGATCGAGTCAGGGTCATCCGAAATAAAAATGGCGTTCCCCAGCGATTTGCTCATCTTAGCGCTTCCATCAAGTGCCGTTAAAAAGGCATCGCCGATAAGCGCTTCAGGCTCGACTATACTTGTACCGAACATACCATTAAACTTCCTCACGATATCTCGGCAGAGTTCAATGTGTGGAAGCTGATCCTTGCCGACGGGTACAAGATTAGCGTTAACGAAAGTAATGTCCGCTGCTTGACTAACCGGATAGCCGAAAAACCCATATGTAAGTTGGTCGAATCCTGTCATAAGGTCTTCGCCTTGAATCAAACCCAGTTGTTGAGCTTCTGACTTAGTTGTCGGGTTGTGGCGTAACTTGTTCATATTCGTGATCAAACCGTAAAATACAGTTAACTCGGCGATTTCAGGGATTAGCGATTGGACGCAAATAGTTGAGACGTTCGGATCAATACCGACAGCAAGATAGTCAAGAGCCACCTCACGAACAGATTGCTTAATTAGACCCGGCTGTTCATAATGAGTGGTTAACGCTTGAACGTCGGCGATTAGTATGTATGTCTCGTATTCGTGTTGGAGCTTTACGCGATTCTTGAGCGTACCAACATAGTGCCCGAGGTGCAGTTTACCAGTTGGACGGTCCCCAGTAAGAATGCGTTTTTTTTGATTTGTCATTTAAACACCAGAGATCATCAAAAACGAGTTTGTTAAATAAGTCGATAACCAAAAACACGTATAAGTGTCTTGTATACACGATGTAACTACACAGTTTTAAGCCGAATCATCCAGTTAATGTTGGATAAATCAACAAGCTTATAAGGCCACTCTCTTGATATTCCGTTTGAAGCAAACATGCTCGCTTTGTTCGGCGCGCTGTCGTGACCAAGTTCTAATTGAACTTCGTCTCGACAATTTGGTTCTATTGCTACATAATACTTACCACTGACTTTCGTATTAGGAATGTCAATTGCTCTCCAAGATGCTTGGCTAGAGAATACTCTATACGGGTAACTGCGCGAGAGAATTATTCTCAAATCAGCGTCCAGTAGATAAATCGTGAACTCACGTTCAGTGTTGTACCAGTTGCCGGCTAACTTGCCGTATGCATACACCTTATCTATTGTGATCGGTGATGGTGCTTCCAATCTAAGTGTAGCTCCGTATCTGTAAATAGCTAAAGTGCCTGAATTGATACCGTTATCTTTGTAAACAAACTGGTTTCCTTTTAATGTATCGGACGTGTAAACGTCGTTAACTGGAGGCCCGTCCGATGTAAAGCATCGTACCATCCAATTATAGCGACCGTCCGATATCGGTTTAAAACCGGTTGCGTGGTTTCCTATCCTCGAACGTAAACTTGCGGGATCCAGGTCTTTACCCATCATTATACCGCTGTTTAGGTTTGAAGGGATGAGTATATAAACCCAAAATGTACCTTTTGCGATGAATGGTTCAAAAGAAAAGTGATTCCATGCGGGCTTAGTGCTAATAGTCGAAAAAGCAAAGTCGCGACTTACTATTTTGTTATAATTAGCATCTAGTATTGCGACGTATCCCGTTGGAGACTTAGCGCTGTCGTAGGTGCCGAATCGGTATCCGTAGAAGCTAATGTCAGTTATGAACGGTTCTACAAAATCCGGAGCCGTAAAACGCACTAAATAACCATCAGTAAGTTGAAATGTATAGTCGTCGGCTGTGTCAGAGTCATATCTAAGCTCGACAGCTTGAACTCGCTGAATTGAGAAGCCAGCGATCATTACAACTGCTAGAACCACAAAAACAAACCTAACTTTGAGCATTCGATTACCCCTAAATAAATCCCCTTGTAGATTTTAAGGTAGTACTATTCACAAGTCAAGAAGCAGTAGGATTTGACATCATCTTGGCATACTCAATTGGAGAGTCCACATCGACAGCTATTGACGCTATCTCCGACTTAAACGCTCTTACAGTGCCATCTATCCTTCTGCTCACCAGTTCACTGTATCTTTCAAGGGTACCCCTGCCCGTAACTACTTGGATTAGTGTGATGAAACCAATAAGCGATGCGAGTTTAAATGGAGATTTTCGATTATCTACTAGCGACTTTAGAAATGACAGGTTAGCTTTTAGTTTCGTTTTATTGACGAGAAAAATATTTCCTCCAGTAAACCTACCATCACTTGTCTTAATGGATGTTCTGTGCGTTCCCGGTGCTAAAGCTTCGCATAAATCAACTGATACTACTGGGTAGAGGAAATCATAAGCTGCTTTATATTGCTCGAAATACTCGTATAACTTCAAAACATCTTCTTGTGTTAAGAAGGGAATATCGCTTGTGGTTACTATGATATGAGTTGCAGGGCTTGAATCGAACTCGAACAATGCGTTTTGTAGGTTACCAATCAGTCCATTTCCGGTAGGTATAGTTCTCGCACCGAAGCCACGCGCGATCACTGCAGCGTCAGGCTCATCTGTAACCACAATTTTTGTTACGAGGACTTCCAGAATCGAAAAAGCTGTAAGAGTTATCTCAAGTAAAGTCTTACCTTTGTAAATCAACAGTGATTTGGTAGCGGGAGCACATTCGCCCCACTTTACTTTTTCTAACCTGCCTCCTGCCATAACTACTAGATCGTAACTCATAAGTGCCTCTTTAAGAACGTTGATTCTATCATAAAAGGCTCGTGAGATTTCTGATAAAATTTAACTGTGGCTAACGAAAATCAAGGTTTGTCTGGATATCACCCTGTTTTGTCTTATGCTTTGTTGGCAGCTACTAAAAGCGTGGACAAGATGTTGTATAGAAAAATAGTCAGGGAAACGTCGGTATCAGTCGATTCTGTGTTATCGCTCATTAGCAACCGTCATCCTGTTAAGTATTTAGGCGACTTACCTTTGAGAACGATAATTGGTCATATAAATCACTCCTGCGATTACAATCGAATCGTTTCATTAGCTGGAATGGAAGCATTTCATCAATTATCGAACACTGTTTATGCTCTTGGGACTCGTCATATTAAGCTTACATCGCTTTTACCTGACGTTTTTGAGGTTAGAAAATGCGCTGAACTGATGAGATCGTTAACGACTTTGTCCAGCGTGAGTGTGGTTCAGAAGGGAGCGATGTTTAGTGTTGAGTTATCTTTATCACCTTTTGTGCTAGGCACGTCAGATGTTCCGAAATGCGGTTTTTACACGTCATTTCTAGGGACAAGCGTTACAGAGTTGTTATCGAAATCATACTCCGTCGATGAAGTTGTTTGCTCTGCGATGGATCATTACGAAGGAAGATGCGTATTCGTTCTTTCGCCATCTATCGGGGAAATGAAACACAAAAAGAGGTAAAGTTATTTTCTGGCTCTTAATATGAGCCAAACTGATGCTGCGGCGAAGATTGATGTTGGAGCCCATGCTGACAGTGCAGGTGGAACAATTCCTACTCCACCAAGCATCCTGAATGAAAAGAAGAAAATATAATAGACCATTATTAGAATGAATGCTTGGATAATACCTAGATTGCGCTCGTCGCGTGGGCCGCGTAAGCTTAATGGAACTGCTACTAAGACGAACACGACACTCGCAAATGGAATACTGAACTTTAAAAAATACTCGGTCATGTCCAGCGACTGATTTTGATAAACAGTAGGGTCAATTTTGCTTTCTTTAGATTCAAGCAAGTCAATCAAACCCGCCCTTTCCTGAATTCTCATTAGCAATTCTCTACTTGACAATTCTTGAGGGCTCTTTTCAAAATCTCTAACAGAGAACTTTCTTGCAATATCAACTTCGGTTTCGTCAGCAATTGCTGTTGCTATGAGATCGCCTTTGTTCGCTTCCGTTTCCATAACCTTTACATTAGCAAGTTTGAGAAATTTATTTTCGATCCAAGCTTCTTGAGCGAGGAACACCCGTGGAGACGGCCTATTTCCTGCGAAGTCGTATAAGCGAAGGTTGTACATTCGATCTTTGTCTCGATCAACATCGTCTATATAAAAATACTTATCGTCAGGCGCTTTGATCACCAAATTAGGGCGGATGAAATCTACAACTTGGCTATCCCAGAATACCGAAAGCACCTTAGTCCACTCTCTATTGTTTGCGGGAACGATATATTCATACACCGTCCACGATGCGAGTGTTGTATACAAACCCAAGCATAGGAAAGGCACGAAAATGCTATATAAACTAACCCCACTCGCGACGAACATAGTGATTTCGTTGTCACGAGAAAGGCGTCCCATCGCCATTAAAGTCGCAAAAAGGACAGCAACGGGAAGCGCTAATACAAGGTAGGCTGGGGCAGACAATATTAGAACTTTTATGGTTGTGAAAATCGGGATTTTTTTTGAAAATATCTTTTCTCCAAGGAAAAACACACCAGTTATTATCATAAAGAAAGTAAATCCCATCACGCCAAGCAAATACCAGCCCCATACCTCACTGAATACGTACTTTTCCAACTTAAGGAGTTTTAGATTCGGTTTGATGAGCCACTTAAAGAAATAGGCCAAACCAAACCAGATTACGTTTAGTATCAGGCGCGTGTTATCTGAAGCTATCGAGGCTCTTCGTTGAACTGAATTACTCTTTCTATTTACCATTCAGAATGATTGCTGATACGAACTTAAGACAGGCTTTAATGAGACGTAGCGTTCTAAGCTGCGTTCGTTGTGATTCTATCATTCAAACATAACAACAAAGCGTAAATGCGAGTTTGGATGGTTAAGAGTACCTTGTAATAACTTCATAACACTATGCAAAGCTAAGATCCGAACTCTAATGTTGTT
>CAZRQJ010000015.1:0-9481 GCA_964602075.1 uncultured Planctomycetia bacterium | reverse complement strand
CTTTATCCCACGAATCGTATGAATTTTGATCCATCAATTCGTCGAGTTGCGCGAGATCAAGAATTTTGATTTCCAAAATGAATCCTGCATTGAACGGAGAGGCGTTTACTAGTTCGGGTTGGTTTTCAAGATCGGCGTTAAACCCAACTACTTTCATGTCGACAGGAGCAAAGTATTCACTGATAGCTTTGACGCTGTCTATAGAAGCGACGATGTCTCCTTTAGAGAAAGTGGAGCCGACAGCGGGGATTTCCACAAAGGTGATGTCACCAAGTTGAGATTGAGCAAAATCAGAAATACCCATTCGAAAAACTCCTTCGAAATCTGCTACCCACTCGTGTGATTTTGAAAATTTGTAATCAGGCATTGAACCCTCCAAAAAAAGTTATCGAAACATACAGCGATATCTACTTCTACTGTGACCTGGTATAAAAAGGAAGCTTTACAGTTTCTACAGTTACTTTTTGCCTGCGTATCTCTACAGCAACTCGATTACCGGGCTGTCCAAGCTCAAGCGGTAGAAACGCTAAAGCGATATTCAGATTCAGGGTTGGTGAAAACGCTCCGCTCGTTACTACACCGACTTCCTTGCCGTCTAGCGAATAAATCGTTGCACCATTTCGCGGGATTCCGTTCTTTTTATCTGTAACTAGTCCTGCAATTCTTCTTTTAATTCCGTTGGTTTTCTGCTCGACAAGGTACTCTCTGCCAAGAAAATCACCTTTGTCTAGTTTCAAAGTCCAGTCTAAACCTGCTTCCAGCGGAGAAGTCGCTTCATCTAATTCATGACCATAAAGCGAATAAGCTGCTTCTAACCGCAGTGTGTCTCTAGCCCCCAGACCTATTGGGGCGACTCCAAACTCATTACCTACTTCAAACAATTCGTCCCATAACCATTCAGCTTTATCGTTTGAGACGATCAATTCAGCACCAACCTCGCCAGTGTATCCTGTCGTTGCTACAAGAATGTCATTGCCTTTTACACTTTTGTTGAATACACGAAACGGTTTGACATCCGAAGTGTCTATGCCGAGTTTTTGCAAGATCAATACACTTGAAGGTCCTTGAATGGCAACAAGCGTAGTTTCATCACTTGCATTGAACATGTGTACACCGCCTGAAGGGAGGTGCTTCTTAAACCACGTAATGTCGTTTTCGATTCGACTTGCGTTGATTACCGTTAAAAACTTCTCTGGTTCTAACCAGTAAATTATCAAATCATCAACCACACCGCCTTCAGGTTTAGTAAGAAGTGTGTACTGACAACGGCCTGGTTTTATTTTGGATAAATCGTTGCAAGTAATACTTTGGAGATAATCGAAAGCCTTCGGCCCCTCAAAATAGACTTCACCCATATGTGATAAATCAAATAGACCAGCCTTTGTGCGAACTGCATGATGTTCGTCAACCATACCGGTGTACCACACTGGCATTAGATGTGACGCAAATTCAATCATTCGCGCGCCTAGCGCGACATGTTTTTCGTACAGTGCGGTTTTCTTTAATTCACTAATCAAGTCACTCTCAATCATCAAACACTCCTCGTTAGATGCTTAGCCAAGCAACTTCGCGTAAATCGCTTTGACTTTACTCACATAATTCTGTGTCTCGCGGAAGGGTGGTACGCCACCGTACTTTTTGACCGCTCCCGGACCTGCATTATAAGCTGCAAGAACTAAGTCTAAACTATTAGCTGAAGATCTATACCTGTAAAACTCGCGTTCGAGATAACGGACACAAACCCATATATTTTGAACCGGCTCATAAGGATCAATTATTCCGAAACTCCTTGCTGTTGCGGGCATCAACTGCCCAAGTCCCATGGCTCCCTTCCTGCTAGTAGCTTTTGGATTGAATCCACTTTCGACCTTAATCAACGCAACCACCAAGCGCGGATCTACACCAGCATCTTTGCTAAATGAAAGGATTACTCTCGCGAATAACAGCGCGGTATTCTGATCGAGTTTTGGGTTGAAGCTTCGAATAGCATCAACATATGCGCCTTCAACTTTCCATGAGCGGATTCTACTATCCAATTCGGTCATGCGTGGCAACTTGCTTATAAATCCTGATATATCTTCAGGTATAACAGGCATGCCTGCTTGACCGAGTGTGTATTCTTTGTTTTGTGCAACTAGTACCGCTTTATATTTTTCGCTAAAGACTTTATAAAACCGATCGAACGTGTCAATATTTACTCCTTTAGATGGACCCATCCAGTATCGAGCAAGCGCGTTTCTAAGAGTTCTTTCGGAGAAATGCGCGAGAGATCGTGTTTCATCAATCATTTCTCTTACAGTACTGATTGCATTTGGAATATCATCCCATATCGGAGGTGCGCTCAATGTGTTGTACGAGTAAGAACGTTTCAATTCCATCAAACTCGACCACTGTCTGGAAAACGCTTGATTAGGATGAAGGCTTGCTTCTGAAGCGATAAGAGCTATTGAAAAATCTATGTCAACACCGAATCTGCTTGAGTTAAGCTCGATTTCTTCGATAACTTCGTCAATTTGCGTAACTTCAAGATTCGGGCGAGCCCATCTGATAACTTTTTGGAAAACTGTAAGTTCAGGCTCTGTTGATTCACTTTCAGTTTGCGCTTCTGAATACTCGACAAGAAACATAAACCATGCAATTATAGATAAACAAATAACTAAGGTATTGCATTTGGTTAACTTGTGTAACTGATTACTTAGATAAGTCAGCATAGCGGGACGTCCTCGCTTAACTGAAACTCATTTATTAATGCCAACCCAGTAAATTCGAGCGTAGCAAGAGTGGCTTTTTGGAGTTCTGAAATTGTCCCGTCGTTGTCAATAACAAAATCAGCGTAATCAATTTTTTCTTCTATCGGCATCTGTGATTCAATTCTCTTTATTGCTTCAAATTCAGTCAAACCATCCCGATTACAGAGCCTCTTAATCGCCGTTTTGTTATCAGATCTAACAACCCATATTACATCCATTAAGGATGTCAAATTCGCTTCAATGAGTAGAGGCGCGCAAACTACAAGATCTACGCGAGCGGTGCGTGCTTTTTCAATTTCGTCTTTGATAATCTCGATAATTTCTGGATGAAGAATTGCTTCCAGCTTTAATCTGTCCTTGAAAGAAGAGAATACGATTTGAGCGAGTATTTTTCGGTTGAGTGAGCCATCGCCTAAAAGAATTCGTTCACCAAAAACCGAACGGATTTCATCTAAGATTGGACTGCCTTGCCTGACAAGTTTGCGAGCAAGCACATCCGCATCTATTACCTGTAAACCGACTTCCGCAAGTACACTTGCAACAATGGATTTACCGCACGCTATTCCGCCGGTTAGCCCTATTATCACACTTAATCACCTTCGGATTTTTTTTTGTCGGTGGTTTCATCAACATCATCGGGTTTTGTAGTCTCGTTTGAATCGGATATCAACGGTTCTTCTGGTTCAGTTATGACTTCTTCTGTTTCTTCTACAGCTTCTTGTTCATCGACTTCATTGACAACTTCTAGTTCTTCTGAAGGGTTGGGTGTATCAACAGGTTCGGGTTCTTTGGATGGTTCTTCGGAATCTTCAGGCGTTTGACTCATTTCAAGTAAGCCGCTTTTTGCCATCAAATCGCCAAAAGTCATAGCTTTACCGGTAGGTTTTGTATCTTCAGCCGTCACTCGTACAAATTCATCCGTTTCTTCAGCAAAGCGATCTAGTGTTTGTCTTATTGAAAGCCTTACCTTTCTTTTTGGTGAGTCAATGTTAATTATTTGAGCTTTAACTACATCACCAATAGCATGGAGTTTGCTGGGATGTTCAATTCTCTCGTAGGCTATTTCACCTATGGGAATAAAGCCTTCAAAGTTGGTGTCAATCGTAACGACAATACCTGCATTGTTCATTTCCTTGACAATTACATCTACACGTTCTCCAATAGCATATTTTTCATGTATGAACTCCCATGGATCCTGTTCAAGAGCTTTAATTGAAAGGCTGACGCGTCTGTCGCGAATGTTTACGTTAATCACTTTAGCGCGAACTTTCTGTCCACTCCGAAGAACATCCGATAGCTTTTCGAATCTTGAATAAGAGACTTCGCTGATATGAACAAGACCGACAACCTGATTAGGCAGTTTCACGAATGCGCCAAATTCGGTTAGGTTGTCGATGACTCCGTCATAATCTTCGCCTTCTACAACGTCAAGAATTGGGTCCGTGTAAGTGTCTTTATGTGAAAGCCCAACGCGACCATTTGCATCGTCAATGTTGATTACCCTTACTTTGAGTTTATCGCCAACCTTACATATAGAACTCGGAGCCTTTATGTGATCATGGCTCATTTCACTAATATGAAGTAAGCCGACGACATGATCTGTTATGCTTACGAATGCGCCAAAGTTGGAGAGTTTTTCAACACGCCCTTCGACTTCCAATCCGATCTTGATGTTTGCATACTCCTCTTCTATCTTTCGCTTCTTCTCTCTAACGAGAATAGGTATTCGAGAAAAAGCGACCTTTTTTAGTTTGGGGTTGTATTCGTTAACAACTGCCTCAACTACATCGCCTATATTCGGTTTCTTGATAAAGTTTTTTTCATGTATGAAGCCCGAAGCAACATTATATGCTTCCGCGTAATAACCAAAATTTACCTGTCGCTGAATTTTGATGTTAATCACATTTTGGCTGTCATAGTCTTTTTTAATTTGATTCCATCCACGTTCAAAATCGAGAGCTTTCTTTGATAAATGGTAAATACCATCTTTATAAGCAATTATTTTGGCTTCGAGTTCAGAGCCCGCGTTAATGTCAGGAATGTCGTCAGGTAGTACTTTGTTATACTCCAAGATTGCTTCGCTCTTTGTTCCGATGTCAACGAAGATACCTTCTTCATTAATCTGAACGACTTTACCTTTGACCGTATTGCCGACCGAGTAACTCTCAGCCATGCTTTGGTCCAACAACTCCTCAAACTTGTCAGCCATAACTGAACCTCCAACAACAACGACACGATGCCTAAAGCGGTCAATCTTATCACCTTAAACAAACAAATGTAAATAATATCCGTCAAACGGTTCACAAGATTTCAAGAACACTGAAGGAATGTGACAAGTCTGATTTTATTTTTCCTCGACGAGTCAACTTCATCGCTTGTGTAAAATAGTTGCATTGTTTATTTTGTGTTATAATCAGCGGACGTCGTTAAGCTTGACTTGACGCGGCAATGTAGTTAAAATCTCCGCCTTTGCGGCTTTGCGGGAGGTCTTCGATCAGCAAGCAAAGAGTTAATCGTGAAATACGAGCTCGTGAAGTTCGTGTTATCGCAGAAGACAATGAACAGCTTGGTATAATGCCTATTCGGGAAGCGTTGATACTTGCCGAAGATAGGGATTTAGATTTGGTTGAGGTTGCACCAAATGTCGATCCTCCGGTCTGCAAGCTGATGGATTTTGGAAAGCTCAAGTATAAACAGAAGAAACGCCAGAAGGAGTCACACCGTGCACAACAACTCAAAGAGATAACGGTGTCTCTCAAGATCAGCGCTCATGATCTTCAAACGAAGGTTAAGCACATGCAGAAGTTTCTTGGGCAAGGGCACAAGGTTAAACTGAACGTGCATATGCGCGGAAGAGAGAAAGAATACGCTTCTACTCTTGGAAAAGCTATGCTCGATAGGGTTGGCGTTGCGCTAGCAGATATCTCGCAAATCGAATCTATGGGTACAAAACTTGTGGGTAATAGAATTCATATGATTTTAGCTCCCGGCAAGACTGGAGATGGTAAACATGCCAAAGATGAAAACACACAAAGCGACAGCCAAGCGCATCAAGGTGACCGGCAGCGGGCGCTTGATGAGAAAGATGGCGCGTGAACGTCACCTGTTGCGTAAAAAAACCAGTGCGAGAAAGCGTCGTTTAAGCGTTCCGGGTACGATCGCTCCGGCGGACGTGAAACGTATCAGACAGCTTATTAGTACAGGGAAGTAGTTATGACCAGAGTAAAGAGAAGTGTTGCAGGTCGTTTAAAGCGAAAGAAGTTTCTAAGGCTAGCTAAAGGTTATAAGGGTGTGAGAAGCACTCTGTATCGCGCAGCCAAAGAAGCTGTTTACCATGCATGGGAGTATGCATACATAGGTCGTAAGCTAAGAAAGCGCGATTTAAGAAAACTGTGGATAGCTAGAATAAATGCCGCTGCGCGTGGGCGCGGTTTGACATATAGCGTTTTCATGCAAGGTGTTGAAAAATCTGGGATTAAAGTGAATCGCAAGGTTCTTTCAGAGCTTGCTATACATCACCCAGATATATTCGATTCGATTTTCGATATAGCGAAACAAACCTTAAACTAACTGCGTGATTGGGCATGCCCCTACAACAGCTTCAGTCAAAAGTAGAAGATGCCTTAAAAGAAATTAGCGAGGCAACGAATGAGGAAGCAGCTCGTGGTGTTTTGTCGCGCTCTATCTCCTCGAAAGGGTGGATCAGCGACTTCCTTAAGCGAATAAAAGAAGTTCCAGCAGAAAACAAACGCGAGTTTGGGCAAATGGTCAACGCTGCAAAAGTCAAGATTCAAACAGCATTCGACAGCAAGTTACTAGAGTTGAAAGAAGTGACTACTACTGAAATGTCGTATACCGATTTATCTCTCCAAGGAGCACGCGCTCTTTCGGGACGATTTCATCCAACGACCCACTCTTTAAGGCGAATCTGCGAGATATTTGTAGCTATGGGTTTTGAAGTTGTTGACGGGCCAGAAATTGAGGACGAGTATCATAATTTCGACGCGCTCAATATTTCGCAGGACCATCCCGCTCGCGACAATATGGACACTTTCTTTATTAACGGAGACGTTATTTTAAGAACTCACACGAGTCCGGTTCAGATTCGTACAATCAAGTACGCGACGCAAGCGGATGATGTCTTGATTAGAATGATTAGCCCAGGTGTTACATACAGGCGAGATAGACCAGATCGTACTCATACACCTGTTTTTAGTCAGGTTGAAGGTTTGGTTATTAGTCGAAACATATCTTTTAGTCATATGGCGGGACTACTGCAGACTTTCGCAAGTGAATTCTTTGGCAGTGGAATCGTTCTTAGGCTTAGACCGGATTTCTTTCCATTTGTCGAGCCAGGCGCAGAAGCAGCGGTGACGTGCCCTATTTGTAGAGGGAACGGTTGTCCTACTTGTAAACGGACTGGATGGGTTGAGATTATGGGTTGTGGCATGGTGCATCCGCAAATACTCGAACGACAGGGCATACCGAGCAACAAGTATCAAGGGTTCGCTTTTGGTATGGGAATCGAACGTATTACTCAAATGTTGTTTCAAATCGAAGACAGTCGTTGGTTTTTTGAAAACGACGTTCGATTTTTAGAGCAGTTTCACTAAAATGATTCCAACATTCGTTATTATATAATGACGAATGAGTGTTTGCGCTTGTATAAATATTTATTTGTTGTTATAATCTCCTGTCAGGCTAAAAACCGGATGCCTTAACGGGCTATTTACAAGCAGATGTTTCCTGCGGAAAGGCCACGTTAGTGGCTTTTTTGTTAGTTTTGCGATGGAATTTCATGTATATAGATGCGGCAAAGTTAGAAGATGAGGTCGCTAAACACCTCATACGCTTTAACTACGACTTGGTGGATTTCCAAGTCATTCATGCCGCGCACTTAACTACCTATAGGGTTTACATAGACCGTTTAGATTTGTCCCCATTGACACTTGCGGATTGCGAAGGAGTTTCGCTTCCGCTTAAACTGTTCTTAACTACGCTAGGCGTTTATGACGATCGCGCGCAGCTAGAAGTGTCATCTCCAGGACTAGATCGAATCTTGAAACGCGACTGTGATTTCGATAGATTTCGTGGGAGTAAATTGAAAGTTAGGTTTCGGTCAAACGGTTCAAAAAAAACTATTGTAGGGATTCTTACTGATTTTTCATCTGAATATCTAGTTGTTGACATAGAGGGTGGGATGGTTGTTGAAGTTCATAAGGTACCGCGTTGCGATCTTATTGAAGCGCGTCTTGTAAGCGAGGTATAAGATGAAGTTAGACGCAAGTATAGTGTCTGCTCTTCATGAAGTTGAAATTTCTGAGGGTATTTCTCGAAATGTGATCATCGAATCGCTACGCGAGGCGATCCGTTCAGCTTATTACAAAAATTATGGACCCGTAGACAATCTTGTTGTTGACGTTCAGTTCGGTGAAGACAACGAGATAGAAGCTTATCTTAAGAAAACTGTGGTTAAAGAAGTAGGCGACAACCATTCCGAGATTAGTATAGAAGATGCCAAAGTTCATGACGATAGTGCAGAAGAAGGCGATATCTTTTTAACTGAAGTTAGCCTTGACGATCTTGGTTTTTTGGCGATTCACTTTGCTAGACAAAAAATTAAGAGCGCAATAAAAGATGCAAAACGGAGTCGAGTGCTTGACCAGTATAAAGACAAACTCTTCGATATCATAAATGGCAACGTTTTGTATGTGGAGAGGCAAGACGTCATCGTTGAGGTTGACGGCGATGTAGAAGCTGTCTTGCCACTTAGAGAACAGATTCAGCAAGAGAGATATATTCCCGGTCAGCGTATAAAAGCGCTGCTCACTGAAGTAAGGACAGGAAAGAAAGGGCCAATGCTTGTCTTGTCCCGCACACACCCTGATTTGATACGACGTTTAATGGAAAACGAAATACCTGAAGTGCGTGAAGGTGCAATCGAAATCGTAGCTATTGCTAGAGATCCTGGTCAGCGAGCAAAAGTTGCTGTTAAAAGCAACATAGCCGAACTTGATCCTGTAGGGACTTGTATTGGAAGCAAAGGAATTAGAATCTTAGCTATTAGTCATGAGCTTAATGACGAAAAGATTGACTTGATACTTTACAAGGAAGATCCGTTCGAATACATACGCGAAGCGCTTTCACCCGCAAACGTTGACAGTGTAGAGATTTTTGAAAACGAGCGTCGTGCAATTGTAATTGTTCCAACTGAACAAATCAGTTTGGCAATTGGCAGGGGTTGGCGAAATGTGAAGCTGGCATCTAAACTTACAAAATACTACCTTGATGTCAAGAGCATAAAAGAGATGGAAGACGAGGACAAAGTAAAAACGGGTTCCAAGCGAAAGCACGGGAAACCAATCGATGTCTCAAACGCGCCGTTATTGGACTCTCCAGTTCTTGAAGCGAAGGACGAAGTAGATGATTGATGTTTCTACTGCATTTCAAAGTCAATTCGTCGTTAAACATGAACCTTTGCGCACTTGTATTGGTTGTCGTGAACGAGCTACACAATCTGAGCTTGTTAGGTTTAACTTGCGCGATGGTCAACTTGTGCTTGTTATGGGTTTAGGAGGCATTATCGGGCGCAGCGTTTACATATGCCCTCGTGAGAAGTGTTTTGATTCTGCGTTCCGAACTGGCGCAGTTCAGTTCAAACGCAGCAAGCATGACAGAATAGTTATTAAATTGAACAGCACTGAACGTTACATTCTGAAAAATCGGTTTAT
>CAZRQJ010000014.1:14355-23297 GCA_964602075.1 uncultured Planctomycetia bacterium | reverse complement strand
TAGTATCCGTGATTGTTGGTTTAATTTTCGGCCTCTTCCCAGCCGTAAGAGCTTCATCGCTTAAACCAATCGAAGCTCTCCGTTATGAATAAGAACGTCACAAAGATATTGACTAAAGCAAACATCGTGGTTTTAATTGATAAATTGTTCACAAGATGCTACAATTAAAATTCATAGAAAGCCTGACTAATCCAGCTTTTTGGACAAGAGGTGTGTCATGTCTTCAAGCGAAACAACTGAACGTAAACGTGTTCCGTGGTTTAAGCGGAAGCGTAACCGTATAGCTGTAATCATTACTGTTGTCGTACTTTTTGGAGGGTATGGTGCGCTCGAATGGACGCATCAGCCAAAATTCTGTCTAAGCTGTCATATTATGAAGCCATACTATGTGGCTTGGGAAGAGAGTACGCACAACAAAGTATCCTGCGTTGAGTGTCATTACGAACCGGGATATAAAGCGGAGATACACGGCAAGTTCGAAGCTCTAACAATGCTTGTTTCATACGTGAACGGAACCTACGGAACAATGCCCGCGGCACAGATAAAAGATGCAAGTTGTTTGCGTGCTGGTTGCCACGAGTCACGTTTGGAGCAGAGTGTTATCGAGTTTAAGCAAGGCATCAAGTTTGATCATGATAAACATGTTGGTAAAGCGGTTCACGACATTAAGTTAAGATGCACGTCATGCCACAGTCAGATCGTTCAAGGCGATCACATGTCAGTAACTGAATCCGTATGCTTCACCTGTCACTTCAAGAATCAAGTCAGCGCTGACAGAGTTAGAGACCAGCAATTTTGCACTTTCTGTCATTTGCCCCCAGAATCGCCAATCAAGATTGGTGAAGTTGAGTATCAACATAGCTATTACGTAAATATTGGGGTAGCGTGTCAGCGCTGCCATGAAGATGTCGTTCAAGGGGAGGGTGCTGTTACTCAACAGCGGTGCATGACTTGTCATCCCCAAAAAGATCATTTGGAGCGTTGGAAGGACTTTGAGTTTTTACACAACAAGCACGTTGAAGAAGTTAAAATAGAGTGTTTCGAATGTCACGACGAGATCGTTCATAGAATACCGGAGCGAGGGACGCCGCCTGTGACGGAGTGCGCACTTTGCCACCTCGACAGCCATTCTTCATCGCGGAACATGTACATTGGCATGGGGGGTAAGGGTATTCCAGACCCGCAACCTGCACCTATGTTTATTGCGCAGGTAGATTGTATTGGGTGTCATACGAGCGATGCTCGATTTAAAACCGGTATTAGTTCGGAATCAGTAAGCAAAGCGGACGAATCTGCTTGTATAGAATGTCATCCTTCCGGTGGACTCGATATATTTAACCACTGGGAGCGAACGATTTCGGAAATGATGCCGCTGTTAGAAAAGAAACTCATTCAAGCGCAAGGTGTGATAGCGCGTACGGCTTCAGACAATCCGAAACGCGCCGAGATGCAAAAGAAGTTCGACGACGCAAAATACAATTATGATTTTATTCGAGCAGGGAATCCGATCCACAATATCGATTACGCTCAAGATTTAGTTGATAAGAGCAATCTTTGGTTGGATGAAATCATTGGAGCGAAGTAGTTTTATCCCGTTTGCTTGCCCAATTTAGCGTATTGATGTTGAATGAATGTCTGTTGCTTATCAGGCTTCAGTTTGTGGAGATTTAGTATTCAATAGTAGTTTCAGATTGCGCCTAATTGAACCTAACTCCGCGTTCGCTGTGACACTTCTCGCAAGATTGGTCGCCATGACAGAGCGAGCAACGTTGAGGCTCGCCCTTAACTCGCGATGGGTGAATTAGAATATAATCGTCCGAGTGCGGCATTTCAACTCCGTGGCAGTCATAGCAAAATCGCTTCTTGCCATGGCAGCTTGAACAGGTTGTTAACTCAAGTCCCATCTTGCCGTGAAGGTGCTCGAAATCACCACCTTTATGACTATCCGGTTTAAGTATCTCTGTGTCTTTATGGCATGTTTTGCATGATGCCGGTATTCCTATCTCCGCGTGGCAGTCTATACAGTCTTCTTTAACGGGTATATAAACTTGTGCGCCTTCATTACGGTGGCAAGTGTGACAAACTATTTCTTTTTTTAAATGGCGTTGATGATTGAATATCAGGTTTTGATCGCGAGTATAGAGTTTTTCTTGAGGATGGCACTTAAAACAGAGCGCTAAATCTTCGCTCAAATGTGACGAACTCAACAGAGGTGAACTTGACGCATCGCGCAATCGTTCAGCGATTTGGATGGGTGTATTGTGCGGTTGAGGAGACACAAATACAACTTCCGCTTGTTTTATAACCTTTTCCTCGACTTCATCAGAATCGCAACCGACTGCGTTAACTAGTAACAACAGGGCGATTACTAATGTCAACCAAATTTTAGGAGCCGCTGTCATCGTACGCCTCCTCGTCAATAGAGTCGGGTTTTGTTTCAGAAGCATCAGTCGAGTTGATTGAATCATCGTTTTTTGTAGCTTCTGTTTTTGGTGAGTTTTCAGGCGAATCCGTTGTTTGATGAGTTATTTGTTTGTGCGCTTTCGTCGCTTCAATTGCTTTAGCGGTGCGCCAAGCGGCTTCAAGCTCCGCCAGTTCTTCGCCATGATGATGCTCCATCATTGCACGATTGAGCTTGCCGGTAAGCCAGACAGGGTTTTGCGGGTATGTCGCTGGGTGAATATGAACATTGAAAAGATGCCACAAAATAATAGCAAGTGCGGCTAAAAGCGCTTCGTAATCGTGAAGCAAAAGGCTCACGGGAAACGCCCATTCTGGAAGCGCCTTCTGAGCGAACACTGGGAACCAAAGAACGAGTCCCGTTAAAATCATTACGGAGTTACCCCATACTACGGCGAAGTACTCGAATTTCTCTAGATAATTGTAGCGGGCAAATTTCGGCGATTTCTTGAAACCGAAGAAGTAAGCAAAGTTGTCGTAAACGTCCTTGAAGTCGCGAACTCTCGGCAGCATCGCGTCCGAACGCTGACCTTTCATAAAGGATGCAATAAGAAACATTACGTGATATATAGACATAAAAATCAAGAGTACTCCACAAAGTCTATGAATAAGCCCCGCCCCATGTACTCCACCCATGAAAAACATAAGGATTTTACTTATCGGTGATTCAGCAAATTTTAACGGAAATCCTGTCAGCACAAGTCCGCCAAAACTTATCATCAACATAAGGTGCTGAATGCGATGTTGAATGTTCCACCGTTGATACCAGATTAGCTTGCCATTTTCGTCGAATTCACAGTGTTTCAGTCTTAGGTCTGTTTTACCGCTGCGAACAACTTCGATTTCGCGCATGCGAGCGTCAACAGCAACATTAGCAGATTTGCTTTTTTGTCTCATTGCTGGTTTCATCTTGGAAGTGCGATTAGTGCCCGTCCTGTTAATGATGACCACCTCCGCGCTTTGTTCTGGCGTAATCGAGGAGCATATGAAGAGCGAAGCCGGACATAGAAATAGCTATTAGATATAAATAAACTTGTTCGATGATCAGCAGCACATCCTGCCATTTTGAGGGTTTCGGGTTATGTGTAAAAGCTTGAGCGAATCCATATTCTGAACCGTAATGGCACTCGCCGCAGGTTGCTGCAAGGTTTCTATCGTTTACGAGGCTGCGAGGGTCTTTCGACGCATATATATCATGCACGCCATGGCAACTTGTACAAACCGCAATAGTAGAAAGTCCGCCGATCTCTTGCTTCTTACCATGAAAGCTATCTTTATATGTATTGAATACATTTTTACTAAGACCAAATCGGTCAACAATCGCACCTTGATCGTGACACGTTGCGCATGTGAAAGGTTGGTTTTCGATGTTTACGGGTGAACCTTCTTCGTGTACAGGTTTGATATAGTGATAGCCGTGACAGTCTGCACAGTCTGCGGCTTGCATAATGCCTTCATCGAATATTGCGGCCCCGTGAACAGTTTCCTTCCATTTAACTCCGACTTCTTTATGGCAGTTCAAGCATGCAGCTATCGCATTGGCATCCCAAGTACGTTTACCAGCCAGCACTTTCCACTCTCCAACCAACACCGGGCGTTCGTGGTGACCGCCATTCATTTTGTCATGACAAGCCACGCACCCTAATGAGCCGTGAACGGAACCCGCAAATTCTTTAACATCAACCCATAAGTATTTCTTATTGCCGTCCCCAGTGTCACGAAACATCTTCCGTTCGTAGTGACACGGTGCACATCCTTCCGCACCGTTGATTGGATTGATTTTTAAGGGAACGTCTTCTTGATTACCTGATACACTTTCGGTCTTGGCAGCACCTTCGACATCGCTATCACTGTCTTCTTGAGCGTCAACGCGCGAGTTGGTCGAAACGATATGCATTACAACAATCAGCACAAGACAGATTGATAAACCTGTCTTGACGCTTATCTGTACGATCTTGTTTTTATAGTCCATATAATTCCTGCGATAGATGCGCATAGAGCGATACACAGAAACAAGAATGAGAAAAATCCCACAAACCCGCCCAGAAAATAACCAACAATTTTAAGGTATCCCACAGGTAAATCTATGGAAAAGCGCGAGAAGAACTGCGACCCTCCGTAGACGCCGTAATAAAACGTCAATGGAAGCCCTGCAACAAAGAAAAGCCAAACACCGTAACCGGCACCTTTCTTAACAGCCTTATAGAAACCTTCAAAATCCAAAGCTACTCTGAACGCGATGAATCGCTAAAAACAACACAGTGAAATATGACGATAATTACATACCCTAAGCAAAACAATGGATCAATATCCGTAAGTTAAGCCAACCGATATTAACATAATGTGAATCAAATCACGAATGAAGCGAGGTTTGTGCCTTAAATGCGTGGAAGTAACAAGCTCTTGACATCTTAACAACAAAACTTGTTTTAGTATTGCTGATCTGTACTTTGTATCCCTTCCGTTAAATACATTGAACTTACGTCGAACTGCCAGTTTGCATCGAAAAAGCCGATTGCTATTGCGCCTTGCATGCCCCATCGAGCTATGCCTTCACGACTGGCAAGTACGAAATCGGGAAGTGAACTGCCAGAGTAAAGGGGGGTTAACGCCGCGCAAGTATCGAGCGCGTCTTCAGTCTGCGCCATATTGACATGCATTAGTTTATTTTCATTGTACAGACTTGGGTAGACGAACTGGACTGATAGGTTTCTACCCCAGATATAACGATCTCCGAACTCAATTCCTGGTTGCGAGAAAGCCATTAGCGGCGCACCGCGTTTTATTGTGTCAACAATGCGTTCGTTCGTGAGTTCAAGCGCGACTTCTTCAACAAACTTGAACGGAAGATATTCAGCGAGTTGTGAATCGAGCGATTTTTGGGTTGTAATGATGATCAAGTTGTAGTTCTGCTTGTCTTCTTCAGTTAACTCGTTCCATTTCATAACTCTACAATAGCCATTCGAGCGATACCACCAACGGACAGCGATGTTCGTTGCGAATTCTGCACATTTTGGCTCGCTCCCATTTGACATATCTACCACTATAAAAGGCTCATAATAGGCGCGCTTTATAGGGCCGCTCACGCCGGTAAACTTTTTACCAAGACCGTCAATGGGTGATTTATCCGTCCAACGCCCGTCGTGTCCACGGTAAAGGTTGTGCCCCTCTTTGTTGCATTTGAATCTAACAAGATCTCCATCAATGTCAGCTCTGAAATCAAATCCAACAAATCGTTCAGGCGGTGAAAACTTTAACGCTTTCACGTTCTTCGTGCTGATAGACACAGAGTAATGATCGGTGGTGACTTGCTCGTTAGAAGTTGATTGCTGCATAACTCCCTGCGTCAATCTGGCTTGAACGCGTGTTTCTTCATACAGCTTGTCTTGCGCAAGAATCGTTATGTAGTGTTTAGAATTTTCATTCGCTAAATCATAAGTCACAAAACTGAAACTGTCTGGATCGTCGTCGAGTACCTTGTCGTGCATCCATTCTTCGAGTTCTTTTGTGTCCACCGCATCCGAGCCTTCACGTTCGGTATCGAAATCCCACCAATGTTCCGCCTCGGGAACTTCTATAAGACGAGCATCCGAACCGTATTTCTGCAATTCTCCGATAAGCAGGCGCGGATGCGTTGGAGCGACAACGCGGTCCATAGTGCCATGTACCGCAAGCACCGGTGTGCCGCATAAATTTGAGATCAGCAATTCTGTCTTGTCTGATGCAACGCAACGGTTCAAAATAAGTTTGACTTCAGGTGAGCCAAACAGTTCACTTTGACGTAGCGTGTAAGACACGTAAAGCTCATGACTTGCCCAGCTCGCAATCGGACAAACAGCAGCAAATGTATCCGAATGTGTGGTTCCGATGATCCAAGCTCCATGTCCACCCATCGAATGACCCGTAAGGATCACTCTGTTTTCGTCTATGTTGAACTTTTTCTTCGCTTGCCCCAATACTTCGAGGAAGTCAAGCCTTCCCCAATCCTGCCAATCGAAACCAAATGGTCGCCGGTTCGTAGGAGCGACGACGTATGCCCAATCTTTTGGACCATATGCTTCTACCTGCCCATCGCAATCTACTCCCGCTCCATGTGTGGACATGATCAGTGCATAATCGCGATTCGGATCCAAAGGTACTGGAGGACGAACAGCGTACTTTTGAACACTTCCATCAATATCTGAAAGAAACGTTTCTCGCCAAGTTTGCTTCGCTCTCCGTACACGGAATTTGAATTCTGTTTTGTTCTCCCAGCCTTCACCCGAAACACGAACCCAGGCTGACAATTCATTTTCTTCAGTTCTAATTCCAAGCGTCTCATTTGTAGTTTTTATTGGCACTGGTATTTTTAACATTCCGAATGGTGGAATCGAGGGAACAATGCATGGTGGTGACGACAATCCTTCAGGATAACCAAAATCAACTGATAAGTCGTTCAGCCACTCATCTGTGTAATTAACAATCGGCACACCTACCCAAGAATCCAGTGGTTGATACTCGCGAATGTCGGGATACATTAAGTCGTTAGTAATGACTGCAGCAGGAACATCAGGCGCAGACAGAATTCTGAAAACAAACGAACCTTGTCCTTCAAAGCCGCTGCACCCGACTAATATGTGATTAACACCTTTGTCAAGTTTAACAGGCTGAATCCAAATGCTGTTGCCGTAAGGATCGCCCGAATAACTGCGTCCGTTGATCCTGAACCCGCCAATGTTTTGTGCATCCACAAGCGCGCGGCAGTCTTCGGTTACTTTAATTTGTGCGTAGGCATATCCGCGCCAACTTGCTCCGCAACGTCCGTATTCGTCAGTCCAATCTAACCAGTCTTGAGGTGGTGGATTAGGAAGCGCTATATCGAGTTGTCCGTTTTCACCAGTTTTGAACTGCGTCCAGTATGCTTGTCCACCGCGCGCGTAGATCGAAGGATAAGTCTTTGTGAAATCAGGAGGAAAATCAAGCTGGTATCTGCCGTTGAACCAAAGCGGATCGACTCCCGATTCGCGAGTGCCGGTGTGAAACGGACCAAGAACATACCATTCCGTAAGCGTTAGTTCCGTTGTAACCGGCAGCAATTCAGCAAACGCTGTCTGACCGCCGCTAATAAAAACCGATATAACTACAATCGTGGCTAAAATTAAGGTGTGAATTTTACCAATTGTGTCTGAAGACGAACTAAGCATATCAACCTCCGGATTGGCTTGTGGCAAGGTTAGCGTTTTAATCTCATTGTGTCAACACGCAAATGTTAGGTTAAAATACATAGACATGAATCGTGATTCAAAACGAAATGTTGGTATGCAAAGAACCGAAATCCTGACCATTGAACGAATCGGATGGGGCGGTATAGGAATTGCACGCGCTCAATCTGGAAAGGTAATAGTTCTTCACGCACCGCTTGCGCTTTTTCCGGGAGAGGTAGTCGAAGCGCGTATTGAATGGAAACGACAACATGCAGAAGGTGTTGTTGTCCGGTGGCTTGAAAGGAGCGAGAAGCGAGCCATATCCGACTGTTTGTTCGCGTTAAAATGCGGCGGATGTACTTTGAGAGAGTCGCACGACTACGCAGGCGATCTGAAGAAAATGATGGTTGTCGATTTGTTAAATCGCGAGTTGAAAAGATCTGAACATATTGAAAGTTCGGTGGTTGATAATTGGCAGTGGATTCCTGCGCCTCCGAATACGACACGAAATCGAATACAGCTTCATTACGGAGACGGTGCATTGGGTTACTTTGAAAAAGGAAGTAATCGAATTGTTAAAATTGACAGGTGTGTTGCGGCGAACGAAGCATTGAACGAAGCTATAACAATAGTTCATGCAAACATTAGACATCTAGTAAAAGAGTCCAGCGGAGATTCTGAAAAGAGAAAATATCAAAGCGGCGATACTATACGAGGTCAAAGGGAGCGTCCAACAAGAATCGAACTTACGGCTGGCGTACCGCCTGAAATAGTCTATGTTACATCTGATTCAAAACCGAATTATTTGTGGCGTATTGATTTTACGAAGAATGACAGTAATTTTTTACCTCCAGCAGTTGACTCAAACGTGCGGAATTTCCGTGTGACTCCGCTACAATCAATGCAATTATTGAAGCAAAATGAAGGTAAAGAGTCTTTGTTAACTTACACATTTAGCGGGACAGTAATTTATAGCCATCCTAGCGGTTTCTTTCAGGTTTGTTCGGAGTGGTCATGGGAAGCGTTTGGTCGTTTGTTTTCGGATTGGCAAATTGAGGGAGACAGGCTGTATGATTTGTATGGCGGCTGCGGGTTTTTCTCGATGCTGCTACGCAAGCGATTCAAGTCATTTACAATTGTGGAATCTGATAAAAGGGCAGTGGAATCTGCAAGCTCGAACCTCATTGCGTATGAGTGCGATGCAATATGCGACGACATTTCAAATTGGCTTAAAACTGCAACGGGAGGACGAAAAGCCATTACGCAAACCTCGGATATATCTTCAAAACAAACACATGT
>CAZRQJ010000014.1:5034-14339 GCA_964602075.1 uncultured Planctomycetia bacterium | reverse complement strand
CCATCCGAACGCGATGTGGTCATACTCGATCCACCCCGCTCTGGTTTGACGAGTGAAACATCTGATCAGCTCGCATTGTTGAAAGTCGGCTTAATCATACTTATAGGTTGCGACGGTGCAGCGTTCTGCAGAGACGTTTTAAGACTTTCGAGCGCTTACAAGTTAACCAAGCTGGCGGCGATAGATCTTTTTCCGATGACTTCGCAAGTCGAGATGGTAGGGTTGTTCGAGCGAAGAAAAAACAGGTTTGTTAGGAACTAAGATTAATAACCTACTTCCACCTCACCTCAAAAGTGTATGTGAGAACAGCTTCACTGTCAGCCTTAACTGGCACTTTGAACTCTGCTGTCCAAGCGTCTTTTTTCTTGTGGGGAGTGCTAGATGTGATCATCTTCCAATCGCCGTAAATGTGGTGCGGGACTACGACTTCGATTGCCTCTTTTTCTTTGCGATTCTTGATTGTAACTTTCCAAGTTTCGCGGTAACCGTTACCGATGTCCTTATGTTCGGTTTGAACTTTCTCCCCAACAATGTCGAACGCGTTACCGATGTAGAGACGAATCGTTTCTTTACGCGGCGTATGGTCGATTTGGTCTTCACCGATAAATTGCGGAACACCGGCGGAGTCACGCTTAAAAACGCGAATCTTACCTTTCGGTAACGCCATTCCCAAACCGTTTTTCTCTTCGTTGTCGATCTCAACTTTGATGTTCACTTTGTCCCCACCGGGGTACTCGTAAACTTTGCGCGTAATTATATTTGCCGCGTTGAGCAAACTGATTTGTTTTGTTTGGTTCATTCGTATTGTCGTCGCTCGCGGAAGCGTGTAAAGGTGATACTCGAAAAACGATTCTTCCTTGAATGACGCACCGTCGCGCATCATACTCATCTTTTCCATTGCCATCGGTGCGGGTGTCGGTATCTTGTCATCTATACGGCGCACGTCGCCTGCAATGAGTTGGAGTTTAGCGTCGGAATAGGTCGCACCGCTCCTATTATCGATAGTTACCCACCCTTCCATATCACCGGATTTTTCAGTATCGGACAAAAGAAAGACATAATCGCAGTTCCAACTCAATCCATTCGTGATGTAGGATAGTTCGTAATCAACTCTTCCTGTGTTTTCTGCCTGAACTAGCCAGTTAAGCGTAGGTTGAAGCAGAAGATTACCCGTACCGCCGGTAAGTTCGATTCTACCGTACGGATTAATCATAACCGTTCCGTCTTTGTCGACGATGATGTCGCCGCTGGTCGAAAGCAGTTTAACTACCGACCGTTCCCCCGTGTCGTAAGCAACTAATGTCACACTTTTTCCAATGTACTTCGACATCAGCTTATCACTCGACATTAGATCGTAATCGAAGTTCTGTTCGAGTAGATACACAAGCGGACCGGACAACGCTTTGAAATGCACACTGGTCGGGTCTAACATTGCTGCTACGTCTGTTACTTCGATATTGTTCATACCGCCGGTGAGATTCACGTTACGAACATCGCGCACGAGCGCGAAATTATCGTTGTAAACGGTTAGAGATAACTCGCTAGCGTTCGTTTGCTGAACGAAAAGCGCGATACAGGCAACAGCGAATACTGCACAAAGATGTATATAAAACTTATGGTTGACTAACAACATCACTTCCACCTCACTTCAAACGTGAATGTAAGCGTCGCCTCGCTGTCGGCTTTGACGGGCACAATAAATTCTGCTGTCCAAGCGTCTTTCTTTGTGTACGGAATGCTCGATTCCACTATCTTCCAATCGCCGTAAATCTGATGCGGAACGACTACTTCGATAGCTTCTTTTTCCTTTCTATTCTTAACAAGGACTTTCCAGGACTCGCGATAGCCCTTGCCGATGTCTTGATATTGAACTTGCGTTTTCTCGCAAACGATGTCGAACGCATCTCCAATATATAGGCGGAGTTTTTCTTTGCGAGGCGTGTGGTCGATCACGTCTTCGCCAATAAACTGCGGAACCCCAGACGAGTCGCGTTTAAATACTCGCATCTTTCCTTTAGGTAGGGCAATGCCAAGATTGTTGTCTTCGTCGTTAGTGAACTCAACCATAACGTTGACCTTATCGCCGCCGGGATAAACAAGGATCTTCTTTGTCTGAATATCAGATGCATTCAACAGACTGATTTGCTTTGTTTGATTCATCTTTATAGTGGTTGCACGAGGCAAAGTGTAGAGGTGATACTCAAAAAACGATTCTTCTTGAAATCCAGCTCCATCAGCCATCGTCGCTTCTGGTATCGCACCTGCGCTTGCGTAAATGTCATATCCAGTTTCAACTCGGCGCACATCGCCAGCAATCAACTGAAGTTTGGCATCGCGATAAGTAGCACCGCTTTCGTTCTCAATCGTAACCCAGCCTTCCATGTCGCCTGTCTTTTCACTGTCCGAAAGCAGAAATACATAGTCGCAATCCCAGCTTATGCCATTTGTAATGTATGACATCTCATAACTAACCGTTCCAGCGTTTCCAGCATTAACTAACCAATTAAGCGTAGGTTCAAGTAGAAGGCTACCTGTACCGCCGGTTAACTCGATGCGCGCATAAGGATTTATCAGAACTGTGCCGCCTTTATCCACAACGATCCCGCCAGTTGTAGATAAGAGTTTAGCGATACTGCGTGCACCCGTGTCGTAGTCGACAAGCGTTATGTTTTTCCCGATATACTTTGACATTAACTTGTCGCTCGACATTAGGTCATAGTCGAAATTCTGCTCCATCAGGTAAACCGGCGGACCTGAAAGCGGTTTGAAATGCACGCTGGTTGGGTCTAATTGAGCTGCAACATCGGTTACTTCGATCGAGTTAAATCCGCTCGTAAGATTGATGCTGCGCACGTCTCGTACGAGAGCGAAGTTTTCGTTATAGATAGTTAAAGACAAATTACCGCTTTCCTCGGCGAATCCACTCGCCGATAAAAAAGTAAGCGTTAAAAATATCAAATAGCCCGTAATATTTTTCATTTCATCCTCCTAAGAAACTGATGAGCCACCTAGCAAGTGAAGCAAGTGACAGAGTAAGATTATCACAACAGAGTCGCTCTTCGTCACATGTTTAACCTTCCGATTCATCGTTTGTTTACCTTGTTAAAGAACGAAATTAAGAATAACGTCGTGAACGCGAAGTCCAAAGAGTCGTCTATCTGGTAAAATTGAAATACCGAACCGGTGGTAAGGAAAGGCGTGAGGTGTTTATGCGAGTTCTTACTTGTGCTTTTATTGTGTCGTTGATTGTAGCGGTTGGCTTGGTTTATGAAAGTTCCGCGCAACTTGGCGGTCCAGGATTCGACGGATGCTATTCAGTTGGGTTAAGCACTAACGACATTCCATTTTTCCTTTGTCAGGAGCAAGGGCGTTATTGGATAGTAAAGCTGGAGCGTGGCAATGCGGAAGAGTATAGCGAGATTGCACCGATATCAAACCTGAAAATTGGCCCGGATGGAACGTTGTATGGAATTTCAAAATCGCTGGATAAAGTACTGCGTCTTGCGCCCGGCGGTAGATTCGATATTCTCTGCGAGAAAACTGATGCGCGCCTGACTGAAGATCCGTCAACCCGTATGCGTGTTCGCTTTGAGGGATTAGCTGTCGATTCGTCAGGAACGGTATATGTTAGCGATACAGGTAACGGATGGATTATCTCTATTTCCCCAAACGGCGATGTGCGTCGCATAGCAGGTTCGGAACCAATGTTTGAAGGTGCTGGAGATGGCGCAAGCCTTATCCGCGACTCTAAAGGACTGGCAGATGGTTCTGGTTCAAACGCAATGTTTTTCAACCCTGCAAACATATGCACAGGTCCAAAAGGCGAGGTATATGTTTCCGAAGGTTCAAGCGGTGTTATACGGAAAATTGAAAACGGAACGGTCACAACTATCGCCGGATCAATCGATGCATCTGGCAACAGCAGGTCGGGATTTCGCGACGGCCCGGGTAACGGCGCGCTGTTCAGCTTTTGGGTTAAGGGTATTGCTTGCGATAAGCAAGGTAACGTCTTCGTAGTTGATGGCGGGAATAAATGTATCAGACAAATCTCTTGGAATCCGCAAGCAAAGATGTACTATGTATACACTCTTGCTGGATCACCCAAGAGCGGTAAAATTGACAAAGACGGAACTGGCTTGGAGTCGTCTTTCGACGAAAACTGGAAGGATTTAGTCGTAGATTCAAATCAGAATCTATACGTTACAAAGCATGCCGATTTTATAGTGCGTCGAATAAGTTTTATGGGAGTCGTCACCAGTTACGATATTAGTTAGACAATTATCCCATAAATCTGTATCCGATCCTGTGAGCGGTAATTATCCAACGCGGTTCTTCTGTTGAATCCTCTATTTTTCTGCGCAGTTTTGCTATGTGAGTGTCAACAGTTCGCGTTGTTGGTCGTAGCTCGCCTTCGTAACCCCAAACCTTATCTAGCAAAGCGGTGCGATGGACGACTTCACCTCGGTGAGATACGAGAATTTTAAGAATCTCGAACTCACGATGTGTCAAGTCAATTGGTTTCCCATCCTTTTCTGCTACTAAATTGGTGAAATCAACCCATATGCCACCAAATTCATAGACATCGAGCTGGTCAGTCTGCACAAAACGACGGAGGACCGCTGTAACGCGAGCAAGCAATTCTTTTATGCTGAAAGGCTTCGTGATGTAGTCGTCCGCACCGGATTCGAGTCCGATTATTTTATCCATTTCTTGTCCTTTAGCTGTTACTAAAATTATCGGCACTCGATTTTTTTCCTTACGTAGTTGCTGTAAAATCTCCATACCGCTCTTACCGGGCAGCATAATGTCGAGGAGAATCAAATCCGGTGAGAGCAATTTTGCCAATTCCAGCCCTTTCTTGCCATCATCAGCGGACACCACATCGTAGCCTTCGTATTTCAGATTGTGTTCGAGCCCAAATCGCATATCAGGTTCGTCTTCGATGATGAGAATCTTCGAGCGATTCATCATTCGCTTTGGTTCAGTACTAAATATCGTCATATTTTTCTGCTCCTCTTACACTATTGGTCTCACAACCAATCCTGAAAAATAAACTAAATCTGCTGCCTTGTCCAGGCTCGCTCCAAACCTCGATATGTCCCTTATGAGCGTCCATAATGTGTCTCACTACAGCTAAGCCCAAGCCACTGCCTTTAATTTGGTGAACATCCGCATTGCTGACTCGAAAAAATTTGTCAAAAATGTGCATCAAATCCGATTTATCAATACCTATTCCCTTATCTTCGACATCCAACCTTATAAACGATCCGCTGCGTGTAAGTTTAACAGATATCTTTTTCTCATTGAAGCTGTATTTAGTAGCGTTATCTATTAAATTGATCACTGACTGCTTAAAACTGTCTGGATCGACAAGAGCAAGTGGTAATTTGTCCTCTACTGAAACGCTTAACTCGCACCCGTCTTGCTCAAGTTGGTAGCTATATGCTTCAATTGTATCTTCGAGCAGTTCGTCGAGGTTGTGTGGGGCGAAATCATACTGCTTACGACCTTCCTCAATCTTGCTGAAGTCTAAAATGTTGTTAATCATGTGAGTTAACCGCTGACTCTCGTTGTTGATTATCTCATAAAATCTTCGTTTTTCATCATCAGATTCGATTCTGCCAAGCAGAAGCGTCTCGGCAAACAGCCTAATGAGAGACAAAGGCGTTTTTAACTCGTGACTCACACCGGATACGAAGATACTCTTCAGTCTCGAAAGTTCAATCTCTTTAGTTATAACGTGATTGATTATTAGAATACCAAGAACGATTAATGCGAGCAAAGCACCAAGCATAGCGACCATAGAGTGTGTAACCTGGATGTTTAAGCGTGAGTTTTCTGGAAAAGCGTTGAATACTCTGACTCCCCAGCAAAGCGAATGCCTTCTGTCGGATCGAAAAACATATTCTCGAAACGGCGGTGTTTGCTTAGTCGCTTCAAGCGCGGCATCATTAAACGGTTCGAGGTTATAAAACACTTCTTTTCGTAAATCCGCACTCACATCGTTTTTTGCGCCTTCAAAGTTTCTCGCGAAATCAGTTTCGTTATAGAGTAATCGCGTTTGTTTTAAGTATTCCTTTTCGTTTAGTTTATATGTCACTATACCTATGATTTCGCCAGAGCCGTTTTCAAGAAGCGTCATTATGTAAGTCTCTTCCATCAAGCTGAACTTGGAAATTGCAACAACCGCAGTGCCGTATTGTCGAGGATAAAACCCGCGCGGTAAATCCCCGTACATCAAATTTTCATTAAACACTTGATCCTGCAACAAATTAATAGCATTAACGACTTCTTGTGTCAACGAAGTTCCAAGCAAATCCGGGTTTCCGTAGAGTCTCCGTGATACGAGCGGATACTTCGGCCCGGGATACCAGCAAAAATTCGTCGCAAAATTATTCAGTCGTTCTAATTCTCGAAGCATGTTGAAAATATTATCCGTGCTCGACAAGTCGGTTTCGTGTAGGGATTTCTCGATTATCCTCATGCCTGGTGCATACAATGGATCTTCCAATGCTTCGATTGTTCTAAGAGCCAAGTCATTACCTACGCTTTCATAGTAGAAACCTTCTTTAGATGAAATTTCTTCTAGACTCTTCCAAGTTAAAAACGCCATTGCAACAGCTGGAAGTAGAACAAGCGTTACGACTACAATCCTCACTACATTCTGTCGGATTTTTTGCTGCTTGATCATGGCTTCTTCGATGGCACAGCTTTCTTGATAAACAAATAGAAACTAAACTGTGCTTAAGATTCGCAACACACCTCCGTTATAATCAAGTTCAAAATGCAAATTCAACAAGAAACGTGAGCCGATCAAACCGTCAGCGCTTCCACCTACAACGCTTGCGATAGGTCCCGAAATAACCGGGATGTTTGTTATTTCTGATTCAAACCCAAGTGCTTGAACCTTTAACATCGATATCCAACCTTTGAGTTTGGTTACTCCGC
Source organism: uncultured Planctomycetia bacterium (assembly GCA_964602075.1). Lineage (GTDB taxonomy): Bacteria > 4484-113 > 4484-113 > JAGGVC01 > JAGGVC01 > JAGGVC01. Next base: position 7,391 of record CAZRQJ010000014.1, on the reverse strand, counting down.
CGATGCCGTAAACTATGTCTAGTGCTTTTGGAGCAGATAGCTTAAGATTGAATGATTCAACAGCAGTAGGAAGCAGTCCTACTTCACCACTGAATCCTGTGTCGAGTATAAAACTAGCATCGTGCGAATCGTTTAGCATAGATTTAATCGCAACGAGATCGCCAATAAAAATCAGCTCAAACTCATTTGCTGCGAGTTTAGGCTTTTCAGTTGCTCCAAATAGAGATGCTAATGGGTTCTCTTCACTTCTGCCAAGTGCTTCTTTGGTGTAAGGAGTTACACGGATTCGCTTTTTCGGAAAATCAATCGCGACCTTTCCTCTTGACGGTAAGTCGTTACCGATAATCCCAAGAATTGTGTTGCCGATACCCTTTGAAATTGAAGTTAGGTCCATAACAATGTAACCGATCTCGTTGGGTAGTTCAATTTGCTTAGAATCGCCTATCGATACGTGTTCAGTGATTTTTACTATTCTCGCTCCTTCTGCGCCAGACACACCAACTGCAGCAAACCCGCTTTCTTCAACCACATTCAATGATTCGATAATTGATTCATCCAATATGCTAGATGATGCGCCTGTGTCGAAAAGGAATGTACCCGAATGTTCGCCGACAGAGCCTTTGATAAATATCAAACCCGACGGCGAAGATATGAAATCCATAAAAACAGGGCTGACTGTTGATGTTATCAACGGTTTCAATTCGCCAGCAGGAGGCATGAACAATGTTGGATCAACTTCAACATCAATTTCCGCGGTTACAAGTTTGAATTCAAGTGACAGATTCAAGTTTTCGATCTGCATAGCAACTTTCTTCGGAACCGACATTGCGCCGTACCATTCGAGATCGTGAATCTTAACAAGGACTGTACTTGTTCCATACGAGCGATACCCAGCAAGCTCATAGGTATTGCTTTGTATAAACAAATCCCTTCGATAACCGTCAATAGATGTCAACCTGACTTCGACGACCTTCCCGTTTTCCCAATTTTGAGTGCCGCCGATTTCATACTTAAGTGTGTTGTCAGTTAGGTACTCAACCGAGTCAAAATACTTGCTCGTGTAAAGCTCTTCCTCTTCTGATTTCGACAATTTGCGCGGTTTTGCGCCTTTTGTTTGCATCCATGCATTCGTGCCGTCGCTGCCCATCGCGACAGAGACAATTCCAATATCACTGTCAACGCGAAAAAGGTCGTTTCCAACCATCCATGTAGCCATTCGAATTTGAGCCGGTCCGAAAGTACCTTCGTAAACGGCATAGAACGATTTCGGCTCACCGAATTCCTCGATGCGAGCAAGTTCTTTGGCTTTGTACTCAAGCCAAGGGTCGATTTTTGTTTTTGCTCCGCAAGCGACGATAAACGTTGAAAGGAAAAGAAAAACAATGATAAAGCGTGTCACTACTCGCAGAGAGCGCGTGCAAAACGCGAGTCTGATAAAATTTGTTTCTGTTAACACATTTACATTATATAATGTTTGAGCCGAACTCTGTTCGGATAGTTCTATAAAGAGGAAAGTCATGTTCGATATTGCAAATTTAATGGCTCAAGCGCAGCGCGCACTGTCCGAACTCGAAGACAGAAAAGCGCGTATCGACGAAGAGCTTGAATCGATTACTGTTGTCGGGAGCGTCGATGACGGTAAAGTCGAAATAGCGTTATCGGGAAACCGCGACGTCCGACGCGTTTCAATTAGACCTGAAATTATCGATCCTTCAAACCCGCAGCTTTTGGAAGACTTAGTTTTCGTCGCACTAGCGGACGCACTTCGTCAGGCGAATTCAGCTTTTGAATCAAAAATGGCAGAGGTATCCGAAGGCTTAAACGTTGGCGGTATGGATATATCTTCCGTAAAAAACCTGTTGAGATGATTCGATATGCTGCCTGAATCGCTGAAAAGACTAATTCACGAACTAACAAAGCTCCCCGGCATCGGTCCGCGAAGCGCTGAACGCCTTGCACTGTGGCTGCTAACCGAACAGCGTGCTACCCCACGCGAACTGTCTAAATCCATCGTCGCTGCGCTCGATGAAATCGGTTTATGCTTACGATGCGGCTCGATAGCTATCAAAGAGAAGCTCTGTGATGTATGCGATAATCCGACGCGAGACAGGTCGATAATCTGTGTCGTGCAAGGCCCGCTCGATGTAGTCGCAATCGAAAGGAGCGGGATCTACGACGGTCTGTATCATGTGCTTGGCGGAGTATTATCCCCGCTCGCTGGAGTAACTCCCGACGACTTGTGCATACCAAAATTGATTAAGAGAGTCGAAGAGGAATCGATTACCGAAGTTGTTGTGGCAACGAATCCATCGGCGGAAGGCGACGTAACTGCGTCGTACATTGCAGAGGAACTACGG
>CAZRQJ010000014.1:0-5015 GCA_964602075.1 uncultured Planctomycetia bacterium | reverse complement strand
CGTTTAGCACGCGGACTGCCATCAGGCGGACAGGTCGATTACGCGGATGCTGACACGCTTGAGAAAGCCATAAAGAACAGGGTGGAACTATAAGTGCAGAAATCGGGAAAAATTGTTGCGATTGAGACGAGTTTCGACGACGCAGCTATAGCAGTTATCGACGACGACGGACGAATACTCGCAGGTTATACAGCAGGGCAGGCTGCGCTGCATACGTATTGGGGTGGAGTCGTCCCCGAACTGGCAGCGCGCTCACACCTAGTAGATCTACCGATGCTGTTCTTCAAACTTAAAGAGGAAATCAGCTTTGATGGAGTATCGCAAGTAGCGGTCACTCGCGGCCCTGGCTTAATCGGCAGTTTGCTTATCGGAGTTAATTTCGCTCGCGGCGTAGCGCTGGGTTTCGGCGTGCCATGTATCGGACTTAATCACCTCGAAGGTCACATTTTCAGTGCATTTATTGACAGTGTTACTGTATCTCAAACTAATTTGGGTGAATCGGACGTTAAGCAGAAAACTATGCGAGTCGGCAAACCCTTTGATGCAATCACATTTCCTCATTTAGCGCTTGTAGTCAGCGGCGGCAACACGCTTCTCGTGCGCGTGGACGGTCTCTGTGAGTATGCTGTTTGCGGCGAGACTCTCGACGACGCCGGCGGCGAACTGCTAGATAAAATCGCCGTCGCTCTCGGTCGCACTTACCCAGGCGGAGCTACTATTGAAAAACTCTCCATTAAATGCAATCCTGACGAAGCATGGTCGCGAGAATGGCTCTCCCAGAACAGACTTCCAGTGCCGATGCGTGAATCTGGCGATTTGAACTTCAGTTACAGCGGTTTGAAAACAGCAGCGCTTAAGCTTATCGAGAAAGAGAAAATACACGCTGAACATCCGCTCGAGCCACTCTTTGCATACGAACTTCAGCGTGTGCTTATTGAATCACTTTTCATAAAAGTTCGCGATTATCTCGAAAAAAATAGTGATATTTCGCTTCTCACGCTAAGCGGAGGAGTTGCAGCGAATTCAATGCTGTCCTTGGTTTTCCAAAAGCGTCTTGACGGCATGGGTGTCGATCTAATTGTCCCAGCACGTGCTCTCGCAGTGGACAACGCCGAAATGATGGCATATCTAGCGTGGTTGTATAGAGCGCATTACGACGAATTTCCAATCGAAGTAACGGATTTCGACGCGGAAGCAGGTTTGAGAATCTGATTTATGGATCGGGTCAGCAAGCAAGCCGATGTTCATTTCATTATCGTTTCATACTTTTAAGCCAATCTAAAGCGGATTCGCGATCTTTAAGCCATCCCATTCTGCGTCGTTTTTCACACTCGGTAAGGATGCGACCGATTTTTGGTCCTTCGTCAATTCCCAGAATCGTCATAATATCTTGTCCGCTTAGTAGCGGTTTCGGAGGTGGTGGTGGCGGGTTGTAGAACGCGTCGAGAATAACCTGCGCAAAATCGAAGTGACGGTCTATGTTATCCTGCGGAACGGACGGTCCGCGCGCCGCCATTCTGTCGGAAATACAAAGAATCAAAGCGGCAGGAGTCAGTTTCCCTAGTTTACTAATGAATCGGTTAACGCTCTTCATATTCGGCTGTTCATCGCGCGCAAGAAAACCAAGCAGTTGATGGTTACGTATCAAACGATGAACCGCACTAGCGGAAGACAAAAGCTCTGGAATCGCCGATGCAAACTCGCTTGCAATGTTCGCTCCGTGAAGGTCATGCTCGTAGAAAGTGATATGCCCGTCGGGACGCTCAACTTTTGAAGCGGGTTTGGCGATATCGTGAAACAACATCGCAAAGCGAAGCGCTGCTCGAACGGACACGCCGCCATTTGAGTCGGCGGAAAACTCACTGTCAGCGTTCAAAGCTGTTTCATTCACTCCAACTTCGTCAGTTTCTTCATCGTTGCCAATTGCAATATCACCAATTTTTGAGCAAATCAAAATATCGACTTCTTTTTCGTAATCATCTGAAAGAAGCGAGGGACTGTCAATGAAATCGTCGAGGTGTTCAAGGGCTTCGAATGTGTGAGCAAGAACTGGTTTGTGGTGGAAGTCGTTTTGAGTGCAGTTACGCATCAACTCGAAGTCGGGAATGAATTGACTAAGCAATCGCTCGTTGTCCAGAGTATAGAGCGCTTTTGCTCCTTGCTCGTGTTCGATAGCGTCAATGAGCAACCGCGAGAACATAATGAACGCGTCCGAGTTGTATGCGGGATTTTGAGAAGTTGAAGTTTCCTGCGCAACGGTTTTAATTGACTTACTTAATGAAATTGCAATCTGTTTGAGAAGTGCACGTCCATTTTGGTGCAATCCGCCCGATTCGTCGAAAAATTCGCTCATTTGATAAGTTCATGCACAGCCAAGCGTAGTAGCATAAATACTCCAACGAAAAGCATAGCTGTAGCAGCCGGTATAACGATAAAAGCGATTGCGCGAATCAAATTCTGCACGATTTGATTATAACAAATTGTTGGAATATTGAAACATCCTAGAAATCTATGAAAGAAGAATGTTGATTGAGGGGCGCACAACATCACCAAACGCCATGTGCTTCGCCGCTTGACATTTTTTTTTGTTATCAGACTAACGTATTCGATTGCTTATATCTGCGAATTCGTTTCTTAACGCTTTGAATGCGTTGGCGACCATTGGGTCAAAATGCAAACCTGAACCTTGCAAAACGATTTCGCAGCTTTGTTCGTGAGAATATGCTGCTTTGTAAGGACGTTGTGAAATCAATGCATCATATACGTCAGCTACTGCCATTATCCTTGCCGAAAGCGGGATATCTTCCCCCGCGAGTCCGTCGGGGTAACCGCTGCCGTCCCACTTCTCATGATGCGAACGCGCAATAGCGATGCCCATGTTAAGGAACAGATTTTTTGGATATTTACTTCGGGCGGTTGCAAGCGTACTAGCTCCAAGCGATGTATGTGTCATAATAATCTCGAACTCGTCGGTCGTCAGTTTGCCTCGTTTCAATAAAATACTATCAGGTATGCCAACCTTTCCTATGTCGTGCAGCGATGAGGCGTAATATATGTTATCAACAAAAATGTCATGTCCAGTTCCCCAATATCTCGGGTTGTGCTGCAATCTCTCCGCTAAAAGTCTGCAATAATTTTGAGTGCGTTCAATATGATGCCCTGTCTCGTAGTCCCTGCATTCTGCGAGTTTAGCTAACGCAACGATTGTCGCCCTCTGTGATTCCGAGATTTCCGCTATCTGGATTTTAACTAATTCTGCTAGATGCAGGTTGTGTTTTTCTTGTAGAAGCTGCAGTTCGCGCAAACGTAGGTGGGTTTCAACGCGTGCCCGCACTTCCTCAAACTGAAAAGGTTTTGTTATGTAATCTACTCCCCCTACAGAAAAAGCTTTAACTATATTTGCGGTATCGCTCAATGCGCTAATGAAAAGAACGGGTATTTCTCTAAATGCAGGTTCGGATTTCAACCGCTCGCATACTTCATATCCTTCGATTTCAGGCATATTTATGTCAAGCAAAATTACATCGGGTTTGACCTCGGCAACCGCTTTCAGCGCGTCGAGTCCGCTTGAAAAAGCTCTAACGCGATAACCGATGCTCTCCAGCATTTTTCTTAACAGATCTAGTATTAAGTTGGTGTCGTCAACCACCATTATTGTTGCTTTTTCGTCGTTCACAGTATTCCCGCCAAAAAAAACCAATAAAATCAATGAACAAACACTCTGGCATTAAAACATGCCAGCTTTATCATAACATGTTTGTAGCGCACTCTTGTGGAGATTTCTTCATAAACGTTAACGTAAACTATCAATCGGGCTTGAGTTTTTGACGGTATCGCGAGTAACCCGCGATCAGCGCTTCATCAGTGAATCAAACCTTGTATCTATCACGAAAAATAATCCTAACTCGTTCTCCCGCTCGTTTGTGCGATTAGCGGAGTGTGTGTACAATAGAGCGGGTAAACTATCTTCGAAGCATGTGCTTATGTTGAGTTAAGTTTTGACCCGAATTGAGCTTATGACGAAAAAGAAAGGACCATTAGGCAAGCACGGCTATGGTAAGTCAACCACGCTCCGCACGCGCACACCGAATGTAAAAGTCGATAAACCTGATTCTTTTCCGTCGAGCAAAGACGAAGTTGCTGGCATCGCGCGGCGTATGATGCGTTGGGTGATTTTTCCTGTTGTGCTCATATTCGGCGTGCTGATTAGGTTGATGCCGGATGTTGCAACTACATTGTTTGGTGGAGCGGGAAAAAACTACTGTATATGGGTGGACGAAGTTTGGACGCTTATGCTGGGCCGTCTGCCCTTTCTAGATGCACTTTACCTAATTCACCATTTCGACGCCGTACCGCCCATGTCATATCTGTTTCTCCGTTTGACGCCGCAGTTAGACGACGGAACGATAATGCGAATCGTTCCGGGATTTTTTTCGGCGATGGCACTAGTAGCGCTTTTGTGGTTCGGCGCGCGGCACTTGAAACGTGACGAGATGTGGCTTGTTGGCACACTGCTTGCTTTAAGCCCGATTCATTTTTGGTATTCGCTCAACCTTCGATATTACGGATTGATGGAGCTTGTCGCTGCGCTTTTCATCGTCGCAACTGCGAGGCTTGTTTCGTCGGGACGTGGAGTAAGACTAAAGGAGCAAGGGCGCGCGAGGCGTGAAACAAACCTACCGCCAGGCACATCGTTCAATGTTCATCTATGGCTTACCCTAGCTGTTGCAGGACTCTTGACTCATAACCTGTTTGCGATTGCAATAATTGCTGCGTTGATTGCACTTGCCAGCGCTCTCGTATGGCGCGTGCTTGTGTTATTCAAAAACCCGCTTCAGTATGCTTGGGCTGCAGTACCCGTCGCATACTGGTTTCAAGTTTTCTTGTGGCAGCGCGAATTTGTTGGCGGATATGAATTGACTATGAGTATGCCGAAAATCAGCGAGCTCTTCGCTGCATATCGCGACTTTTTGATTCTTTACTTTCAGCCGCCATCCGTAACCGCAGTGTTTGTT
>CAZRQJ010000013.1:7292-23573 GCA_964602075.1 uncultured Planctomycetia bacterium | reverse complement strand
AATTAGCCTTACCGACGGCAAACGTTCGAAGCGTGTCGCTGGGCTTGAAGCGATGCTTGAGGAACTAGCACATGTCGAATCTGCATTAGTGGTTAACAACTGCGCTGCCGCGCTGCATCTTATTCTTTCTGCGCTTGCGGGTAATCCGTTCACTAACGGCAGGTTTATCAACCGTCCCGATTCCGATTGGCATGCGCACCCGAACGAGGTTGTCATCAGTCGAGGCGAGCTGGTGCAAATCGGCGGCGGATTTCGTGTCCCGCTCATTCTTGAAGCAAGCGGCGCAGTGCTTAAAGAAGTAGGTACGACTAACGTGACGCTTGCCGAAGACTACGAGCGCGCGATAACGCCTGCAACCGCTATGATACTCAAGGCGAGCACTTCTAATTTCGTAATCGGCGGGGGATTCACAGAGTCGGTCGCGCCGCCGCATCTCGCCGAGATAGCTCATAAAGCGGGTGTTCCGTTCGTATGCGATATTGGAAGCGCAACACTAGCGGACGAGCGGATTCTGCCAGCGTTTGCGCGCGTCACACCCGCACCATACGTCAACGCCGGCGCAGATATAGTGTGTTTCAGCGGCGATAAACTTCTGGGTGGACCGCAAGCGGGTATCATTCTCGGTCGAAAAGACGCCATTGATAAACTTAGAAAACACCCCATAATGCGCACAATCCGCCTTGATAAGTGGACATCCGCCCTGCTATCGAGCCTTTTATGGGCTATAGGTAACGATAAACTTGAGTATCTACCCGTAGTAGAGATGATGAGCCGCGACGCATCAACGGACAAGCAGACGGCGGTGCGTATGAAACGCGCGATTGAGCGCAACTCTACGGATAAAAAATCGCACGTTGCTATGGAGATAGTCAAGCATGAAGCGTCTATTGGCGGTGGATCGCTTCCCGGTCAGACCGTCGATTCTTATGCGCTTGCAGTCGCTCTGCCCAATACATCACCGGACGAACTTGCAGGTAAGCTAAGGAAGTCGAATCCGCCGATTATTGGCGTCGTTCAGGACGATCGCTTCCTTATGAACGTCCGCACACTCCTTCCGGGCGACGAGAAGACGGTTGTTGGAGCGGTCGCGAGAGTGTAAAGCAATTACACAATGTGCTTTTTTTGGTGATTTACCATACCCGTCTGTTACCTGATAGATTCGCGACTTCCTCCCAGCGATACAAAACCTTCAGGTTCTTTCATCAACCCCAAGAGTGTTGCACTTCTTTCATGAATCCGTGCTGAAAGCAAGCATAAGCGTGTACCCTGCTATAATCGGCTTGTGTACGATATGTTTCAGTATCAGATAGCAGCTAACAAGCGTAAAACCGCTGGGCTGATTGTCGTCTTCATTCTATTCATAACGCTGTTTGGCGGCGTAATCGGTTATTTTATCGGTCCAGACATTGCCGTGTTCGTTGCATTATTGGCATTTTTCATAGCAATCATAATGAGCGTAACAGCGTATTACAACAGCGATAAAACAATACTCCGCATGACCGGCGCACGGGAAGTTTCAAAATCTGAATACCCGTACCTTGTAAACACTGTCGAAGGCTTGTGCCTAGCAGCCGGACTAGATGTTGTACCGCGAATATGTGTAATGGACAACGATTCGCCTAACGCGTTCGCAACAGGACGAGATCCATCGAATTCGACGATATGCGTAACTTCCGGATTGCTTGCGCGTTTGAATAGACAAGAACTTGAAGGTGTTTTGGCTCATGAACTGGCTCACATTTACAACCGTGACATTCTTGTTATGGGTGTGGCGGCAGCGCTTGTTGGAACGATAATTATCATGTGCGAGTTGGTTTTGCGCGGAAGGCTCTTCTATTTTGGCGGACGCGGCAGTAGCCGCGGTTCCGGCGGCGGTCAGGCTGCATTGATTTACATTGCGCTTATGATTGTTGCGGCGATATTAGCGCCGATAGTTGCGAAGATTCTGCAAATGGCGATAAGCCGTACTCGTGAATATCAGGCGGACGCGACTGCGGTTAAACTCACTCGAAACCCAGACGGGCTTGCAGGAGCGCTCGAAGTGATCGCTAATACGCTTCAACCTATGCCTGAAGTATCGACAGCAGCTGCACATTTGTTCATAGACAATCCGATGCGCGCCGCGCAACAACGCAACTGGTTTGAGACAATGTTTTCAACCCATCCCCCGATTTGGGATAGAATAGAAAAAATTCGCAATATGTAAGCCTTACCTAAGCCTAATCTGCATCGCCTCAACTACAGCAGCTACTGAAGATATTACTCCGCGCTCTTCAAACGTTTTCAATACACCAAATTGCGTGAGCGCTAAACTTACCCCCCCGCCTAGTATTTGTCCAATCCTCTTTCAGCAAGATCCACAAGTCAATTCTAAGATGAATGTCTAGGTAACGTACGACTAAGCATCGAAGTTGCTTCTACCAACCCAAAGCATCTTCGAGAAACTTACGCGTTTTCAGTTTCCGTTCCATCATACTCTCTAAAATTCGAGCGATAATTCGCTCAACCTCGATTAGTTCGGAATTAGATTCCCAGAATGTTTCAAATTCCTTTAATGGAGTTGAATGCAACCGATACATCGCTCCAAGTATCGAGGCAGACACAGTTAGCCCTGCCATCTCGCCGTTAAAAAGTCGGGGTGAGCATCGTTGATGATAAGCGAGCGCAATGTCTCTATCGAGAACGGCAGTGCCTTCAAATATTGGCTCTGCACATTTCGCGCAAGTAGCCGTTTCGGGATAAGTGCCGCTAAGTTTAACGATTTTCGACAGCACGACCGCGCTTAACTCACGCTCTTTTTTCGTATCCGCAAGCATTATTAAGCTGTTCACAACAAGGCGAAAAAGCGGTTCCCATTGGTCTTCAGGCCAAGGCGCGCCTGCTAGCAGTTCAAGCCAATACGTTCCCACCGCAAACTTCGTCACGCTTTCTTGAATCTTCTTATGAAATCTGACGATTTCCGCGGAGTAAAGCACAAAACCGCTGCGGCTTTCACGCGTATAAAATCGACCTTCGCAAAACGGTTGCGAAACAGCGGCAAGCTTGCTTTGAGCCTTGCGAGCGCTTTTAACTAGCACATTAAACTTTCCGCATTCAGGGCTGAATACAACCGCCAAGCGATCCGATTCGCCGGCTTCGCGCACGGAGCACACAATTCCGATTCGTGATTCATCCACTGTGGAATTATATGTTACAATACGAGTGTTAAATCGCGTTTTAGAATCAGGATTGCCTTTGATTAATGGGGAAGTAACAGCATTACAGCGATGCACTGCGGACTTTCGTTCCGAGGTTTGTATGAATCGAGCGCTCTTTACCATCTCTGTGATTGCAATCACAGTTTTTCTGTCACTGACAGGCTCATGTGAGCGGGGAGCAAGGCGAAGCGAAGGCGTTACATCACGGTTCAACGTAGATAATACGTACTCAACGACCGGGCGCACGCTCTCAATCGAGCAGGCGATCGCTGAAATGCGGGAATACATGCCGCCTGCGGGACTTGCCAACAACGCACAATTCGGCCCGCTTATGTTTGCGCAGCTGCGAACGGAGTTGATTAGGCAGCTGAAGCAAAGCAGGAAAGAGGCATCAGTTCGCTCCCGCATGGAGAAACATCATCTACTGATTATATAGCTGTACAGCGTCCAGTCATGGACGCGTCTGACAATAGTGGTTATGTGCCCAGGACTGGGCACGGTACAGAGTGGGATATTCGCGATGCATCATCCGGCGGACGCAACGACTATATAGCACCAATTCACAGATGTAGTGCAACAGAGTGCGATTGTTGGGATTGTATCAGTTTGAGTTTGAAAGCTTTGAGCGGAGTAAGCCATCCCAGAACCTTGAGCGGTTGGTTGTTCATTTCCAGTCTGATATCTTTTAGTTCGCTCTATGTACGTCCGTTCGGATCGGTGTTTCGAGGAAGATAGCGTCTCAAGATACCGTTCGAGTTATCGATCGTGCCTTTCTCGCAAGAAGTGTGCAAATGACGGAAATATGTATCTACGTGCAATTCATCGCTAAGTATCGTGTGCAATGCAGATTCCTTTCCGTTGTCGAATGTCACCGATTTGACTGCATCGCTGCATTTCGCTTTCATCTTTCTTAGCATTTCTACGATCGCTACGCATGCGCCATCTTGTGAGCCTTCACAGCATCGTACTTGTTTCCCCGTCGTCAGATTTCTTTTAAGCTCTCTCGACAGTGTCGAAGGCGATCGTTTCAGGTTTTCCACCTGTGATACGAAGCAAACGTCACTTGCGTATCGCTAGGAGAAGAGTCGCTGATGCAGCTCAATCCGAAGTTAATCAAAACAGGCAGGATGCCTGCGTTACGTTCGTAACTCAATCCGAGGTTAATCTAAGCAGGCAGGTATCCTGCGCTACTTTAGAATATGCCTATGTTACACTCCCTTCCGTGCTTGGGACTTTACTCAATACATCTACAATCATCGTGGGTTCTTTAATTGGAATCGCGTTCGGGCGCGCGTTCAGCGAAAAGACAAGCCGAACGATACTCGCTGCACTCGGTGCAGGTACGCTCGTTTACGGAGTGTCAATGGGTATGAAGACGACTAATATGCTCGTGCCGATAATCGGACTGGCAATCGGCACCGCGATCGGTTGCTTTCTTAAACTCGACGAACGAATAGAAGCACTTGCCGAAAGGCTGCATAAGCAAGTAAATTGCAGAAGCGGTAGAACTAAAGCTGACCTAACTGACAACAATCGCGAATCGACTGCATCAGATTTAGGGCATAAGCCTAGTGACGGTAGTGGTTTGCAATCTGAAAGCGTGAGTATTGATGATAAATCCCCTAAAGAACGATTCGTCGAAGGATTCACGACCGCATCGGTACTTTACTGCGTAGGTCCTATGACCGTTCTGGGCAGTATTGAAGACGGTCTTGGAGTTTCATATAAGATTCTAGCATTGAAAGCTCTTCTCGACGGCATAGCTAGCATAGCTTTCGCGTCAGCGCTCGGTGTCGGTGTTGCATTTTCAGCGTTATCGGTGCTGATTGTTCAAGGCGCGATTACACTGGCGGCAGGATTTGCATCACCGATTTTCACAGACGCGCTTGTGACCGAACTCACCGCATGCGGCGGATACATTTTGGTTTTAATCGGTTTGGGTTTAATCGGCGCATCGAGAGTAAAGACTATTAACACACTTCCCGCACTATTGTTAACACCGATAATCGTTCTCATTTTGGACGCTCTATCTATTAATTGGCAGTTCTAGTGCAATTTTGGTAAATCGCAACCAATTATCGTTTCTTATATGTTTATTCTTGAAAACGCTAGCTATAATCAGCGCTTAATGTGCAACGAAACGTTCATTTTGGATAACTCGCTTTGCTCAACCTGCGGACTTTGCTGCCTGCCATGGCAGCATAAACCAGGCGCACCTGCACATTATCCGTGTGAATATCTGACTGAAACAGGTTGCGAGTTAACCGCCGACAAACGCCCCGAGCCTTGCCGCGAGTTCTCTTGCAAACGTTTGCGTGCAGCAGTCACTGGCGAGTCGTTCAATGAACCTATGGGGCGAGAAGAAGAATGGCTCTTGGCAATGTATGAAACGTTGATTCTCGCAGGCAAAGCCGATACTCCCCAATGGTATGCTCCGATTTTAGAAGTGAATCGAGAGCGAAGAAAACTTAGAAACAAGGATAACTAAGTATCTTCTTATGGGTGTTGAATCAAGTTGCGGTATTGCTTGGATTGCGTTGGGAAACTACGAGAACCGCCTCCGCTCCGTCTGCCAACCTTATCGGATACTTGCTTGTTTGATACGAACAAACTGCACCGTTTCTGTGATTTACTTTTTCGTCAAAGGTACACGAAGCTGCGCTTCTTACGACTTCTTTATCTTCCTCAAGCCATACTTCAATGAGCGGCTGTACCCATCCGAGCTTGTCGTAAAGCTCTTTTTGGTAACATCCCTCAATTTCGTAAGGCTCAAAACCAAAAAAATTCGCATAAGTTCGATTAGCCAATATTATTTTTCCTGATAAATCCCTAACAAATACAATACTAGGAAGCAGGTCGATTATAGTTCTCAAAAGATACGGTTCGAGGGCTAAACTACTGCTCATAACGACACTCCGCAAATCCCAAATTGATTGAAACTCAAGACCTATATCTAAAAGCGGTAGAGAGTTTAGAATACTATATGATTGACTAAAACAATAATTAATTTTTACATAACACCAATTTCTCGGGGTTTATCTTGATTGCGCTGGGTTTTAGCATTTGCTTGCGTGATAAACTGATTCGGTCTATGAGCGTTAACAGCAGTTTGTTAAAAAAAATCTCCGAAAATATGCCTGTATTCGGGGCAGAGATGCTTATCGCAAACAGGAAATTAAAAGATAGATTCAAGCGTTATCGCAAATTCTTAAACACGGTACGCGGCTTTATTACAGTAATCGGTTTAACAGGTATCGTCGCTTATGCCTTCACATCAATAGTTGCATCTATTGGTACGGATGCCGACGTCGGATACTACTTTATCTATTTGATTGGACTCTTAGTCATACCAGTCTACGCTTCATTTAACTCTCTGGCGATCGGTATTCAATCTTTGACGGATGCGCTAGATAGAAACGTCGCTGCCGACTGGGTTGCCGCCGGTGTATCACCTAAGACCATCGCTTGCCAGTTGCTGTTAGTTAGATCGTACAGACAATTTCCAGCCGCGCTGATTTATGCTTTTCTTTTTGCTTTTGCATTTCTGATGTTAATGTATCGCGAAGCTGCTAATGATAAAATCTCAATCTGGCAAGTGTTAGCCATAATCGTAGCTTTTGTTACGTTTCAATATATGTTTATTGCGACTGCTAGTTTTTTCGCGGTACTTGTAAAGACTTTGGCAGGTCGTTTTCTGCTCGTTTCCGGTTACTATTTAACACACTTGATTCTACCAATTGTATTAGTTGCTGTATTTTCAGAGAACTTGGGTTTTTGGGATTACGAGGAGGTTTTGGGCACAGCTTTGTTTTCCGTTCACCCATACGGACCGCTGTTTTTATCGGTATTTCTATCCGAAGGACCGATTTTCGATGTCAGTACGTTATCCACCTATTTTATTAGCCTTGTATTTCAGTTCATTTATACGATGTTATTTCTTTCGCTCGCGACAATGATGTTTGTCAAAAAGGTGCTTGAATGAAAATCAACGATGACGAGTCAATAGCTTCAAACGGCAATCCGATTGAGAACAATCATCTTAGGTTTATTTTGACTTGCGGCGGAAAGTTGCCGAGAGGCTTTCCGCAAGAAACAGCTGATAACGCGAAAGTGCTTCTGAAAGTTCAAAACAAATCACTTTTGGAAAGCGCTTTAATAGCTCTTAATAATGTTCATAGCATAAAAGTAGTCGATTCCGTAGCTGTTGGATCTTCTGCTATTGAATCTGAACTAACACGTTTCCTAGAAACGACGGAAACTAGCTTTGATTTATTTTTTGCAACAGAAGGAGCGTCATTGCTGGAAAATTTGCAAATCGGCATTAACACTCTAAACAAAACAAACATGAGCGCTGGCGATAATCCGACTTCAACCTTTCATGGTCAGAACGATATGTTTGCTGTTTTATCACCGGATTTGCCATTCATAGATGCCGATGCGTTGGACGATTTCCTGTCGCGTATTCCAGTTGACGCAGAGGTTGCGATGCCGATAGTGTCAAAAGAAGCGTTCACTTCCAGATATCCAAAATCACATAATAGATTCAACAAATTCATTGAGGGTTCTATAACACTCGGTAGCATCGTACTAGTTAGAGGTTCGGTTATTAACAAGAATTCTGGCTTGTTTCAGGATGCGCACAATTCGAGAAAGAACGTTTGCAAGCTCGCAGGCATGCTTGGGATTTCTATAATAATCAAGCTGTTGGTCGGAAGGTTAAGCATCCATGAGGTTGAAGACAGGATCAGTCAACTCGTTGATGCACGGGTACACGCTGTCCTCGACTGCGACCCTGCATTAGCGTACGACATCGACAATGCCGAGAACCTTAAATACGCACAAAATTATCCCTTTAATCATTGACACGTTGATAATTAAAAATCAACATCAATAGTAACGATCGTCCCTTTGTCGTATTCCTCGGTAACTTTGATATAAATTCTTCTCCATTCGCCGCCTGTAAACTCGACACCTTCAAGTATTCGTGAAGGATTATCTCCGCAGTTGTACCCGCGTGTTTGTAAGTCAGTCAGGTGAAGTTGCGCAATTTCTTGAGTTCTAGGTGGTTTCACAACATAAACAACGCGCGCCCGATCCCGTTCGTCTATTAGTTCAACAATTGAGTACTCCGCTGGAAAATCCATTGATTTGAGCAACTTTTTAGGCATACTATATTTTATCTCGGGATTATCACTTGCGTCGCTTGCCACATTTTGGCTAGCGCTTGTCGGGTTATCGCTATTGGTTTTGATTGTCGGACAAGATACAAGAAAAAACAGAACCGTTAGTAAAAGCAGTTCGTTAAAGAGAACTAATAACCGAACTCGCATAAAACACCTCGAACAGTAAAATCCGATAACAGATTACATCACATTGTTGATTTCTCGTCAGTAGTATCGAAAAAACGTACTTCCTTATGAGCTTCACTCGGTTTGCGCTTCATGATTCGATTGGTGATGTCATCGCTAACAACGTACATAACGGGAATAACAAACATAGCTAAGAATGTCGATAGAGTGATACCGCCGATAATAGCGATGCCCATCGGTGCACGAAATCCACCGCCCTCACCAAACCCGATTGCAACTGGGATTAATCCTACAATCATTGTTAAAGAAGTCATGATAATCGGACGCAGCCTGATTCTGGCAGCAGCTACAAGGGCATCAATGCGCGGCATTCCCTGTGCTATGCGTTGGTTTGTAAAGTCAATCAATAATATAGCGTTCTTCGTCACCAACCCCGTGAGCATGATGATTCCAATAAAACTCATAAGGTTGAAACTAGTTCCAGTCATTAAAGCCGCCAAGATTGCGCCGATTATCGCTAAAGGTACCGTCAACATAATGTTAAAGGGGTGGACGAGAGAGTTAAACTGACTGGCTAACACCATATACGTGAAGATAATCGCAAGGATCAACGCAGTGCCGAGTTGTTCCATCATCGTCATCATATGCTCGGTTTCGCCAGTAAAGACTATCTCGGTGCCCGACGGCAGCTGTAATTCTCTTTTTGCTTTTAAGAAATCGCGCCTAATATCGCCGACACCCCTAGGGCTAAGAGGATCGATATTACTTGTGAGTTCAGTCGAGCGTGTTCGATTATACCTTTCTGTCTTAACTGATCCAGAACCGATCTTGAAGTCCGTAATCTGGCTCAACGAAACAAACTGAAATAGTGCTGGACTCCAGACCTGTAGATTCTTCAATTTTTCAATCATATCTACAGACGAACTGGATATGTACATAGTTATATCATATTCCTCTCCCCTCTCTCTATAGGGACCAAGATAGAAACCTTCAATGTAACCGCTAAGCTGCGATGCAAAACCAACAGGCGTCAAGCCAAGATCAGCAACTCTGTTCATATCAGGATTAAAAGAGATCTCAACCTTTCCTTTTTTTGTCGATACATCCTCGTCAATAGTGCCTTCTATTTCGGTAAGCTTAGCAAGCAGCATTTCCGACGCTGTTGTCAGCGACTCCTTGTCTGGATTAACAACGCGCACTCTGAAGGCGGCTTGGTCATCTCCACCGGATGAGGCTTTTACAATTATCTTCGCTCCGGGAATATCTGCAAGTGTATTTTGTAATTCTGCTGAAATCAAAAACGTGGATTTATCGCGCTCCTCCTTTGGGGTAAACCTAAGACGAACAAATCCTTTGTTTTTCTCTACTACCCCCTGTGATGTATCGCCTGCTCCAGCGTAAACAGCCAGTACGTCTTCAAGTCCTTCAAGCCTGGACTCAATAACCTTGACTACTTTGTCGGTCTCTTCTAATCCTGAATCGGGAGGTAACTCTGCAGTAATTATGATTACTCCTGAATCAATCAAGGGAATGAAACCGCTGTTCAGTTTCGTTGCTAAACCAAGAGAAATCACAAATGCGAGAGTCGTCGAAACGATGACAACTGACCTTCCTGTTGGACCGATTTCCAGCTTGCGGAACTTGAAAATAGTTTTTCTGTAAGTTAAAACCCAGCGCGTTGCTCTAACGAACCAGTTTTCTAATGGTTCGTAAATTTTATCGAACCACTTTGCAAGAAAAAAACGCCGTTTCACAAGTTCTTCATGAGTCATTGTTGATGGATACAGGTATCCGAGCATTACTGGAATCAGAGTAAGGGCGACGATTATGCTGATTACCATCGAAAATGCAACCCCGAGTCCGAACTCGCGAAAAAAGCGTCCAATTATGCCCTGCATAAAACCAATTGGTAGAAACACAGCGACTATCGATAGTGTCGCCGCCATAACTGCGCCTGTAATCTCTCTTGCGCCGTCTAAAGCGGCAACAAGCGGTTTTTTCTTCATCTCTAAGTGCCGATATATGTTCTCGGCAACAATGATTGCATCGTCTACGACAAGCCCAACGGCTACGGCAAGCGCCATCAAACTCATAAAGTTAATCGTGAATCCTGCCCAGTTATACAAAGCAAACGTAGTAATTACCGATATAGGAATACTTAACGAGATTGCCAATGTGGATTTGCCGCTGCCGAGAAATAATAGAACAACAAATGTCGCCATCACTGTGGCTATTACGATTGTTAAGTAAATATCGTGTATAGATCCTCGTATAAATACGCTGTCATCGAAAATAAGCTCTATTTTTATACCCGATGGAAGCGATGTACGCATCTTGTCAATTTTCTTGACGATGTTATCTGCCACTGCTACTGTATTCGTTCCGCTTTGTTTTGAAACAGCTACAGCAATTGCAGGAACACCGTTTACTCTGGCTATTGTATCTTGCTCCTTAGAGCCATCATAAATGTCAGCGATTTCGGAGAGTCTAATCATCCCTCCCTTAAAAGGTATGAGTGTATCTTTTAAGTCGTCTAAATGTGAAAACTGACTTCTCATTTTCAGCGTAAGATCCTGACCGCCTTCGGATATGCTTCCCGCGGGATAATCGAAATTCGTTAAACGTAAGACATTTTGAATAGACTGCGGGCTAATTCCAAGTCCTTCTATTTTGGCTTTGTCAAGGTCAACTCTGATTTCACGTTCTGCGCCTCCAGTTATCTGAACGCGAGATACTCCGTCAACGCGTTCGAGTTCGGTCTTCACCTTTTTATCCACCCAATCCCGCAGTTCAACCTCACTCATTGACTCACTCGTAATTCCGTAATAAACTACAGGTTGAGCATTGAAGTCCATTCGCGACACTTCTGGATCATGGGCTTCGTCCGGAAACTCGTTAGTGATTAGAGACACTTTCTCTCGCACTTCCTGCGCAGCATCAGACACATCTTTTTCAAGAATGAATCTGACCATCACAACACTGAAACTCTCATAACTTTGACTTGATATCTCTTCAATACCAGAAATTGAACTAACGGCATCCTCAATTCTTTTCGAGATTAGCGTTTCAATCTCGTCTGGAGCAGCACCCGGATAACGCGTAACAACGGTCACGATTGGAAAACTTACATCTGGAAACATATCGATGTTTAGTTTTGATTGAGCAACTAATCCGATTGTTACAAAGAACAGTAAGAGCATAATCGCAAAAACAGGGCGATTGATAGAGACTTTCGACAGGTTCATCGCGAGCCTCCGCTCTTTGCTTTATCCCCTTGTTCATCATTACCGGCTTGCTCGTTGTTGTCGCCAGCGCTATCTGAAGAACTTCGATCCGGATCATTACTTGTAATGTCTCTTGTGTCATTTGGATTTGTATTTGTATCATCTATGCCTATGCTCGCGGATTCACTCTTGCTGTTTGTATGATTGACGACCTTCTCCGCTCCATCCTGTGTGGTATCGTAAGATCTAACCTCGTACTGTCCTTCTGTTGAAACAAGCGACATTCCTGTAATCAAAACTCTTTCAGACCCGGTTAATCCACTTTTTATCTCGATCATATGCCGACTCGCAGCTCCAGCGACTACATTCATCTTGACTACTTTGCCGCTATCAGTCGCCACCCAAACAAAAGGAGAATTGCCCGGATCTTGTACGCAAAGACGCGGCAGCGTTACAACATTCGATGCAAGAGTTGTGGAAAACTCAATCTCGACAAATCCACCAACAACGAAGTCTGATGTGTTTTGAAACCCTACCTCTATAACACCGGTTCGCGTCTCCTCGTTTACGGCTGGATGTGTTTTCAAAATGTATCCTTCTCGCCTTTCCTCTCCAATGATTGCATAAATCGAACTTGACTTAGCCAGTTGAGTAATCAAAGTTGCTGGCACCTCGACGACAACTTTTCGAAGTCCATCGCCGATGATTTCAAATAGTGCGTCGCCCACTCCAGCATATTCCCCGACTTCATAATTGCGTTGGTTCACTATTCCATCGAAAGGAGCGCGAACGCTCGCATAACTAATCGTTGCGCCAAGCGCATTAACTTGATTTTGTGCGGATTCCACAGACAGATTTGCGATCTTCAAATCCTCTGGGCGTGCGCCTATCTGTGCCATTTTCAAAGACAATCTTATACTCTCAAGTTGAGCCTTTGACGCGTCACGCGCCGCCAGCGCTTGATCGAAAGCGCTTTGTGATATAACTCCGTCTTGATACAACTTCTTCTGACGATTATAGTTATCCTCACTTGTTTGAAATGCAGTTAAAGAAGCAGACTCCTGTTCTCTCAATTGCGCTATCTCTTCAGGTCTCGCCCCGCTCTTAGCAATTTTCACTTGCTGTCTAGCAATCTCTAGCAGCGTCTTTGCCTGCTGATATTGAGCGTTAAGCGCACTGGTTTCGAGTCGCGTCATAACTTGCCCTTTCTTAACGCTATCGCCTACGTCAACGTACCTAGCGACGACTTTTCCGCCGATATTTGCTGCAACCATGCTTCGATTTTCAGCACGTATCGTCCCCGTAAGCAATACGGTTTCAACAACCGACTGTTTTTGTGGAATAACGTACTCAACCACCATCAATCTCTTTTCTTCAGTAGTCGATTTACTTTTTGAATTACACGCGGTCACTAACGGAAGCATACATGCGACGATTAAAGAAAAAACTAATGCCAATATTAATCCGAAACGCGATATAGTATTGTAGATCATTTCTGTCTCCGCAAACTGCCCAGTATAGAATCAGGTTCACCGACCCCGGACGCGGGAATCAATCCAGATTCACCGGCGTTCTCATCTGAATCATCAATGGTATGATTGGATGAATCTTGTATATCTGGATCACTATTTTTTACGGCAGCCGATTCATACCTCTCATATCCTATGGCATGCTTGATTGCGTCGTAGGCCAGAAATATAGCTACTTTTTTTGAAAACACGTTCAGATCGGCTGACAAGTAGCGTGTTCTTGAATCCATCAATTCAAGACTCGTAGTGATGCCTTCTTGATAACCGATTGTTGCGATTTTCAAACCTTCTGTTGCAGCATCAAGCGTCCTTTTTGCTGTTTCATGCGTCAACAAAGCAACTTGTAAATTATTAGAAAGAACTTCAAGCTGATTCAAATACCTTTGGGAAAACTCCTGTTGAGAAATGCTCAATATCTCTTTTTGAACTTCAAGTTGTTCCATCTTGTTTTTCGACTCGCCTGAATCGAATAGTCTGAAGTTCAAGTTAATGCCTAAGGTATAAGAATTCGTTTCTAGATTTGCATTTCCATCTTGGCCAGACCATGTAGCATACCCGGATAAGACCGGAAGAGTTTTGCTGGCTTGAACTTGATTGCTTAGTGATTGCATTGAGTAATCGAACTGCTTGAATGAGTATGATTCTTTAACATATGCGTCTGGGAATCCGGGAAGTTCTGTCGTATCGATTTCATCTATTATTTCTGATATCTCGCTTATCGGTCCTGATTCCAGTACGATTTCATCTGGGCCGCTCGATAGACCCATAGCAAGATATAAAGCTTTTAGGGAGTTCTTTAAATTATTCTTAGTTTGTTCAAGCGATTCTTTTGCTAAAGATACCTGAACCTCTGCTTGAACGACTTCAAACCAAGCTGCAACTTTATTGTCATAGCGCAACTTTGCGTTTCTAAACTGTTCTTCAGAAAGTTCAAGCGATTTATGAGCGACGTCCTGTGAGCGTTGCATCAGCAGAGCGTTCATGTAGGCTTGTGTCACAGAAAAGCGAGCGTCGTCTGCAATCGAAAGAACCTCCTCCTTTCGCGCAAGCAACTCTGATTCAATTGCTTTGTTTACGTATGGCGTGACCATTGGGTAGTTTGCAGACAACGTAGCTCCCCAGCTTGTCTGAAAATGATCCCTTCCGCCAGATGTATCTTCGGGCTTTCCACCTACTTCTTCCCAAAAACTATCAGGGAACATATCGGCGACATTGAACGCTTGAGAAATTGGAGTCGTATAACTTCCTCCAGCTTTTAAGTCTAGCTTAGGCAAGACCGAAATCCCGATAGCGTCGGCTTGAAGCATAACGCCTTTTAGCTCGGTACGCTTGGCTTTTAGTTTGTAATTCTTCTCTAGACCAAGTTCAATGCACTCGTCGAGTGTTGTAGTTACGTCAGTGAATTCTTCAGCGTAAACTGGTTCGTTCAACACACTCAATGTAGTAAACATCGTAGATAGCACAACAACAATCAGCATTTTTGTCAAAGGGTTCATCACACTTTCTCCTGCATCCAGTCATGACTTGGAAGCACAACATCAACAAGAAATCGAGCATATTTTTCAGGAGGATTTTCAATGAAGAACTCTTTCCCGTCAACTCGCGAGGTGTAACCGAGCATTGCATCAATTATCATCTCCGCTAAAAGCTCCGTTGAACGTTTCAAAGTCCCCTTTCCAACTTTATCTGCAATAGCATTTAACAGCTCTTTAATGAAAAGAACATGGCAGCGTCTAATATTAAGAAAACGTTGCCGATATTCACTCGGCAGCGTTTGAATAAAGCTATGTATCCCACGCGTTCCGGACATGCAATGCGAATAAATTGATAACCACAATTGCAAAGCGATTTTGAACTTCATCATCGGCGACTGAATTCCAACTAGTTTTTCTTTGATTAAAGCAAGAAACAACGAATCGAAATATTCTATAGAGCTAACGATTAGATCAGTTTTATCTTTGAAATACAGATATATCGTTCCTTTGGCAAGGTGCGCATAGTCAGCAATCTCTTCAAGCTTTGTGCTATAAAAATCTTTACCTGAAAACACATGCGCCGATGCGTACAGCAATTTCTCGCGCGTGGGCATATCATCCCTCATCGCAAAAAAATCATCGCCTAAAACAGAACGGCCTGCTTCTTGAATAGCGACAATGTGCTCGCCGATCGGATCGGCGTGACTACAAATCATATCCATCTCCTTTTGCTATGTTGCCACCCTGCGCGTTTAATATGGCTGACTGACCGGACAGTCAGGCAATGAATAATAACTTAGATTTTGAAAAAATGAAGCGTTTTTACAAATATTGGAGTTTTCTATTCTGCATCTAGCTTGATATTTGTATCACACTATTCTGTAAGCCAGATAAAAAAAAACGCATTACGACATTTAACAAATCGTAATGCGTTAAAGGAAAAAAAGTGGTTATGGCGCGAATTAGATTGCTGCGTTGTTTGGCGCGAGGCTAGTCTCCGCAGCTTCTTGAGTTGCATTATGTTTACAGCCGCAAGCGCAACTCGACGTTCTCTTTGACGCTATCAATGAGTCTAAACCAAACTTGCCGGCTCCGCTAAACATAAGCGATAGTGAAGCAATACCAAAAACGAACGAAGTATCTCCACCGTCAGCAAACGACCCTTTGTGTGCGCCAAAGAACGCCACCGCCATTGTAATAGCAAGGAATATCGCTGCGTAGTTGGTTAAGAAACCAAGTATTAACAAAATTCCTCCGACAAATTCGGAGAGCGCTGCCGCCCAAGCAAACAATTCTGGAAACGGAAGGCCAAGGCTTCCCACGAATCCGGTGAAGCCTTCCATGCCGTGTCCGCCGAAAACACCAAAAACTTTTTGTGCGCCGTGATATGCGAAACTGATTCCAAGACCGATTCGAAGTACCGTCGGTGCATATGGTTGAACAGCTTTAAAAATACAATTAAACAATTCACACCTCAATGGTAGGATATGTCATTTGTATATACACTGACATCGACAAAATTGTTGTAATATCAAAAGAACCATGTT
>CAZRQJ010000013.1:4515-7282 GCA_964602075.1 uncultured Planctomycetia bacterium | reverse complement strand
CTGAATTCGCAGTCTGTTTTGTTGTTCTAGTGTTATTCTATATTTGATGAATGCGGAAATCAACTTTATACTTTTTGTCTGGCTTGCAGCCTCGTTCTTCGCGGGCAGCATTCCTTGGGGTTACATTATCGTCAAGCTCTTTTTCAAGGACGATATTCGCAAACACGGTAGCGGTAACATTGGATTCACAAACGTATACAGAGCTTACGGGTGGATAGCAGGGTTATCTTGTTTCTTCCTTGACATAATCAAAGGAATCTTCCCGGTGTTAGCAGCAACTTACTCACTCGATATAGCCGTCGGCAAACCACAAGATTGGTCTCACGCGGGTGTCTTAATGGGAGTTGGCATTGCCGCGATACTCGGACATGTGTTTACTCCTTGGTTAAAATTCAAGGGAGGAAAAGGAATAGCAACTGCGCTAGGAGTTTTGATAGGCTTGATCGGGTGGATGTTTTTCATCCCGTTTGGCGTATTTCTGATTGTGATGATTCCTTCTCGATATGTCTCGCTAGGAAGTCTTCTAGCCTCACTAACGTTTGCAGCGATCCCGTTTCTTGTTATTGACATTTACTATTACTGGCCGCTTGGTTTTCTGATAACTATACTGGTTTTTTACACTCATCGCCAGAACATCAGACGCTTGCTGAATGGCACGGAGAGTCGTTTCAATTGGAAAAAAACTTCTTGATTCTCAAGGATACTTATCGCGCACGTATCCCGAAACGGTACTTAACGTAAGCTATGATAATATAAAGAGGAGGTTCACTATGTTCGAGAAAGCTGTACATTACGTCAAACTGCTACCGAAACTCATCGGAGTGTTCGGATATGCATATATGCATCCTTCAGTTAGCGTATATTTAAAGGCTACGGCAATGGCGGGAATTGTGTATTTCTTTTCACCAATGGACATCCTGCCGGACATTTTCACGCCAGTAGGATTGATAGACGATCTAATCCTCGCTTTGTTAATAATGCAAAAATTCGTCATTCATATACCAAACGATGTACTCCAACCAATTCTTGACAAATTCGGATTGTCGAGAAAAGAAATTCTATTCAACGTTGAAGACGCAGTCAAGGAAACGTACTCCGCAGGAAATGCCTTAGTAAAGGCAATGCAAGACGGCTATGACTCGATAATCGACTTTTACTCAAAAAGACGCGTGCTTGAAGCAAGAAAACTAACAAATCCGTCAGTTAACATCCCTGTGAGTGTTCTCGATGAAATTGACAGCGAAGTTTGCTCAAACTCATGTGAAACGATAGTAACCGGCGATCCGTTGCCAGAGGAAACAAGCAATTAGAAACGATGATGCTAGAATATTCAAGTGTCTAAACTGCGAGTTGTTTATTGGGGTTCTAGTGTAATCGGGCTGCCAACGCTTGATTTGCTTGCATCAGAGTCAAGCGAATTTGAATTGTGCGGAATAGTGACGCGCGAAGACTCACCTGCCGGGCGGAATATGCAGCTTTGCTCCACACCCGTAAAAGAACATGCACTTCACAGACTGCCAGATAATAAATGCGTTTCTAAAATCGAACATCACCACCAGATTAACGACCTCAAAAAAAAACAAATTCCATTATTGACGCCAAAATATATAAGAGGCAATAAAGAACTGCGCAGCGTGCTATCTGCGCTTCGAGCAGACATATTTGTTGTGATAAGTTATGGACATATACTAACAAACCTAATCTTGGAGAGAGCAAAATGGGCTGTTTGCGTACATACGTCGAGCTTACCTCGTCTACGCGGTCCAAGCCCGGTGCGTTCCGCTATTGCGCTAGGATTGGACGAAACGGAAATCTGCACTTTCCTTATGACTCCTCGCATGGATGACGGTGACATTCTTGTCAGGAGACTTGTTCCAATATCAAACGACATGCTTTTTCCGGAGCTGTGCAACGAATTTTCTAAGCTGGCTCCGGACATCGTCGCAAAGTCACTGAACGGCTTGCGAGGCGGTACGCTTGAACCGGAACCGCAAGCGCACATGGAAGCGACTTACACAAGATTGATTACGAAGTCTGACACATGGATAGATTGGAACGAAGATGCTTTAGCTATTAGAAATAGAGCACGCGCACTCAATCCAGATCCTTGTCTTACAACGACATTTAGAGGGAAACGAGTTAAATTCGATATGCCGATTGACATTGTCGAAACCTCGGGGGACTTACACGCCGCAGGCGAGATATTGACACTAGAAAAGAGCGGAGTCCTACACGTAGCCTGCGGTCGAAACAGTTTATCGATCAAACGAATACAACCGGAAAGCAAACCATGGATGACTTCAAGAGACTTCATCAACGGATTTGCTCCGTCCTGCGGGGAAATGTTTATCACAGATAACGCTGATATTATCGACAGAGAACCGTTCGAGTCCCCTATACCTCGATTCCTCAAATCGCCGATACAGCATTCAAGTATTATCGACAAAGGATAAGCATGCAATATAACAAAGATCATCCGCTAAAAGTCGCTGCAATGTGTTTAACAATAGTGTTCGAACAAATCGAATCACAAAACATTTCACGAAAATCTGCATCTGTTATTGATAATGAAGTTGAAAAAGCCAAGCTGGACGGCGCTTTTGCAAGCCGCGTTTTCGACGTGACAATGGGAGTGCTTCGCTGGAAAAAACGCTTAGATAGAGAAATAGCGCTTCACTTATCAAAAAGCAAACTCGACCTTCCGCAATTTGAAACCAACCTGCTTCGTGCGGCTGCCTACGAATTGACTATTCGTAGAAACGACGAG
>CAZRQJ010000013.1:0-4505 GCA_964602075.1 uncultured Planctomycetia bacterium | reverse complement strand
CTGCCGGTTTGATAAACGAAATCGTTGAAATCGCAAAGAAGCGTTCTAATGAAGGATTTGCAGGTTTTACAAACGCTGTTCTTAGAAAACTAGCTTCTTCCACACCGCAACCTGCACCCGACGCAAGCGCGCCGATAGAAGACTTATCCAATTTTTACTCAATCAATCATGCTGTTGTTAGGAAAATGCTAAAACAAGGCGGAAGAGGCTGGGTTCGAGAAATACTTGAAGCAACCAACGATAGAATACTGCACCAAATGCGCGTTAATCCATTTTTGGAGTTCAACGAGGAGTATCCGGAACAACTTGGAGCAGTTAAGAAAACATACAGAGACGAATCTATATGGGAATCGCAAGCGCTAACTACGGATATCCGAAAAGCTAATATATCAGGACAAATTATCGTTCAGTCTCTGCCAAGTCAAGTTGCAGCAATCGTACTTGATCCACGTCCGGGAGATTCTGTTCTTGATGCCGCTAGTGGAATCGGCATAAAAGCTCATCACCTCATTTCGTTGATTGCTGGGTGGGGTGAAATCGTATTAACCGATTTGTCGCGCGCCAAACGGGATATGTGTTATGCGAATTTCGAAAGGTGGAATGCTCCGGAACCGGATTACAGAACTCTAAATTTAGCTGATAAAGACGCCGTTCAAAAAGAATTCACAGATGATAAGTTCGATGCGATACTACTCGACGTTCCCTGTTCAGGCAGCGGTTTATTGCACCATATGCCTGAAAAGCGGTACAGCATGGACCTGAAAAAACTGCACGATTTTCAAAATGTTCAACGTTTGATGTTAATGAACTGCTTAGATCTGTTGGCGTCTGAAGGCTCACTTGTTTACTCGACTTGCTCAATCTGGAACGACGAGAACGAAGATGTTACAGAAGCGGTATTGCAGGAAAGACGCGATTTTGAATCCGTTGAACGATTACACTTTAAACCGTGTGGGCAATTTATAGGGTTCTATATTGAAAAAATTCGCCGATTAGAATAATATATGACTTCACACGTCCATGCGACGCGGTAACCCAATGGCTAGTCGGTCTAGAAAAAGGAAGAGTAATTCGCCTGACAAAGCAGGGTGTATAGGCGCGCTTACGATCATAGTTCTAATAGCAGCGGTAGTTGGGTTAGGATATATGCTCATTCAGACTTTGAGCGGCGGTTTCGGAATCCAAAAAGGCAATGTTCTTGTACCCGAAATCAAGAGTATGACGCTAGAGGAAGCGCGAGTAACTCTGTCTAAGCGCAACCTTAAGATGGTGCAAGGCGAACCATATTTCAGTGACGATGTCGAAATCGGCCGCATCGTTGCTCAAGACCCGCCAGGCAACCGGCTTGTTCGCGAAGGACGCAAGGTTACTGTAAACATATCAAAAGGACCAAATAAATACGCCGTACCCGAAGTTGTTGGTATGACCTTAGAGCAGGCGCAGGCAAGATTGAAAGAGACACACTTGTTCGTTGGTAGAGTCGAGAAAATTCTTAATCCTGCTATGGCGGAAGGCATCGTTGTTAGCCAGCAGCCGGAAGCCCATACAAAAATGACCGCTTTATCTGGAATAGACCTAGTCGTGAGCGTCAAGAAGACTGAAGAAAAAGTAGAAGTTCCAGATTTGAAAGGTTTGATGCTTATGAACGCTGAAGGAATGCTTGTCTCGCGCAACCTAGTTTTAGGTAAAGTGAAGTACATGCCGCACGAAGACATCGAATTCGGAGAAATCGTAAGCCAAGACCCAGCGGCTGGTAAACAAGTTGTTCTTGGTACGCCTATTACAGTAGAAGTCGCTATTGACAAAAAGACCTACACAGCGCTCGTCAAACAATTTCGAGTTCGGGTGAAAGTACCTAAAGGGCCGGAACTGCAAAAAGTCAGTATCGTGATCGAAGACAGACTGGGTTCGAGCGAGGAATACTCAAAGCCACATCGCGTTGGCGAAGTAATAACAAAGGACTTCAAAGCAGAAGGCGACGCTAAGTTGAAGATATACATTGACGGTCGATTAATACGTGAAGATGTGATAGCGGGCTCGCTTTCTACCGCTCCCGCTAGTCCAGCTGCACAGCCAAACACATAATGGTGAATACATGAAAGTTGCTCCATCTTTGCTTGCGGCAAACACCAGTAATCTAGGAAGTGCAATAGCCGATTGCGTTGCCGCTGGTGCAGACATCATACACTGGGACGTGATGGACGGCAACTTTGTACCTAATCTGACCTTTGGAGTGCCCGTAATACGTGACGCGAGAGGATGCACCACGTTGCCATTTGAAGTACACCTAATGGTAAACAATCCCGGCGTTTACGTAATGGAACTCGCCCAAGCCGGTGCACAAATGGTGAGTTTCCACCTTGAAGCTGATGTACACTCACACAGGCTGCTTTCACAGATTCGACACTTAGGCATGAAATCTGGAATCGCTTTGAATCCACAAACCTCTCATACTCAAGTCGAATACATACTCGACTCAATAGACTACATAGTGATCATGGCGGTCAATCCTGGTTTTGCGGGGCAGAAGTTCATTCAAAACAGCCTCGCAAAGATAAGCGCGATAAAAGCAATGCGAGATGCTTTTGGATACCAGTTCGAGATTATGGTAGATGGTGGAGTGAATGCTGATAACGCAAAAATCCTTGCTCACGCTGGCGCAGACATTGTTGTAGCAGGTAAAGCATTTTTTACTGCTGAAGACAAATACGAGTTCGTATCTCTGATTCACAGCGCCAGTCAACACAAATCTGTATAATAGAGATAACTTGAAGGCAATTTAACTGAAAGGAGAACTATGAGCGATTATCTATTTACATCAGAATCCGTCACAGAAGGTCATCCCGACAAATTGTGCGACAAAATAAGCGATTCAATTCTTGACGATTTGCTTTCAAAAGACCCGAATTCGCGCGTCGCTGTCGAAACTTTCTGCATTACAGGTCTTGTATTAGTTGGCGGTGAAGTAACTACCGAAGGCTATTCCGATGTACCTGAAATAGTGAGAAATGTGATTGTAAAAGTCGGTTACGTTTCAAGTCAAGTAGGTCTAGACGGTAACTCTTGCGGCGTAGCGGTAGCAATCAACCAGCAGTCTTCGGACATTGCAGGCGGAGTTCAGAAGAAGTCCGACGAGCCGTTTAATGCGATTGGCGCTGGCGATCAAGGACTTATGTTCGGATACGCTTGCCGCGACACCGACTCGCTAGGCGAAGGGCATGAAAATGCGCTTATGCCAATGCCAATATACTTGGCACACAAGCTTGCGAAGAGACTTGAAGATGTCCGCAAGCTGGGCTTAGCGAAAGGGCTGCGACCCGATGGAAAGACTCAAGTAACCATGAGATACTCGAACGAATGTAGTCCGTCTATTCACACACTCCTTGTCAGCGCTCAACACGACGAAGGTCTAGAAGAAGATAACTCGCAGCAAATCGTCGAAATTGTCCGTGATTTAGTGTTTCCTGATGTCATACCAGAAAGCGTGTTACCTGCAAACGGCTGGGACGGGATCAAAGTCTTTGTTAACCCTAGCGGAAAATTCGTCAAAGGCGGGCCGTTCGCTGATACTGGACTTACAGGTAGAAAGATAATAGTTGATACTTACGGCGGAATGGCTCGTCATGGTGGCGGCTGTTTCAGCGGTAAAGATGCGACTAAAGTAGACCGAAGCGGAACTTATTACGCTCGATACGCAGCAAAGAACATAGTTGCAGCCGGATTATGCGACCGAATCGAAGTCCAAGTAGCGTATGCTATAGGTTGCGCGAATCCTTTGTCCTTATCTTTTCAAGATTTCGGGACGGCGAAAGTGCCACCGCAAACAATCGGACGTGTTCTCAACAACAAAGCAATTTTCGACTTTAGACCAGCTGCAATAATTCACAACCTCGATTTAAGGAAACCGATATTTTCCCAAGTTGCTACATATGGCCACTTTGGACGAATTGATCTGGATTTATCATGGGAGAGCTTAGACAAGGTTGAGGCAATTAAAGCAGCGATTTAGAGATTACTCACAGTTAGTTCTTGTCGCTAATAACTATTGCATTTCCTTCAGGGTCAACGGCTTCAGCGTTTGCAATTGCCTGCTGATACGCTTGAATCGCAGAAGCATAGTTAAAACTGCAACAGAAGGACATAGCTCACCAATTCACAGATGAAGTGCAACAGGGTGCAATCGTTTTGCGGGCATAATTCTTATCTTTCTCGTTCTCGTCATTGGTTTCATGATTTACAGGAAACTCATTTCGGCGTTAATTGCATTTCCTTTGTTCGCATTCTGATTGCGCTAGTCGCGCTGACGCCTTAAGCCATGAACGCAGCAGTTGAAAATTGTTGCAGTCAAGGGGCGATTTATAAAACGGCTTGGAACATTGACTAAAACTGCATTACAAAGACTCGAAATAAGCTTACTTTACGAACTCGGTATGTATCCGGAGTATCAACTGGTAGATTGCGAGAAGGGGTAAAAAAACTGGTTCGACTTGGGAGCGAGAAACTCC
>CAZRQJ010000012.1:0-24015 GCA_964602075.1 uncultured Planctomycetia bacterium | reverse complement strand
GGCAGGCGCGCTCGATGCCGCTGCGAACGCATACCCCGAAATGACCGCTCTTCCGATGTGGCTGCGTGAACTTCACCCAGCCGCAGCCGCCGGCGCAATGGCACTCTCCAGCGTAACAGTCGTTCTGAACAGTCTTCGTCTCGGTAGAGTTCATATTTAGATTGCGTTAGAATTGACTTTCATTATAGTTACAAAATATACATACATTGCGTCAGTATCTGTCGCGTAGCCGTTTCAACTTGTTATACTCTCTGCGTGGTTCAACGACCGAGTGAAAAGGATGTATTTCCACCGCAAATCGCACGTTTCATAGACGTCGCGGTTTATGTGCTCGACGCTCGCGCGCCCGCGTCTTGCGTATGGCTTGATGAAAAGCTTACAGGGCGAGAATGCTTCGTGCTTGCAAGCGCTGACCTAGCGGATGAGAAAACGACTGCGCGTTGGATAAAGTACTTTGAAGACGCGGGCTATCCAGCATTCGCCGTGAACGCAGTCAAAGGCGATGGCGTTGAAGATTTCATGAAGTTCATAGCGAGCATATATGACGCAAAGTCGCTCGAACGTGCCGCACGGGGTATCGCCAAAGCCGTTCTGCGAATCGTCGTTCTTGGTGTGCCAAATGTGGGTAAGAGCACGTTCCTGAACGCTATAGTCGGGCGTCGTCGCGTGCGCACCGGCAATCGTCCGGGCATAACTCGCGGATACCAGTGGATACGCGTGATGGACGGCGTTGACCTGCTCGACACGCCGGGGATAATTCGTGAAACAGCGCATTTCAAACGTCAGCGTGCTGTATGGCTTGCGCTTAACTTAATGCCTGACGATGAGGAACTGCTCGAAAAAGGAATCGAGCGGATTCTTTCGTCTATGTCGCCTCATGCGCGCAAACGGGCGGAGAAATACTACAAGTTTGAAATGCCTTGGGATAAGAGCGCAGAGGAATTCGCCGTCAAAATCGCAATGATAAAACGTCTTTTTGTCGGTAAAGGCATACCCGACTTGTCACGCTCTTATCGCCTGATTCTGCATGACTTTCAGCGAGGTAGATTCGGAAGAGTCAGCCTCGAATCACCCGAAACCGACCCGATCACATCGCCGTTGTTCAAGGGAAAAGAGTGGTAGATTCCATCGGTATGAATGCCGACGCTTCTGTTTATGTATAGACCGAGAGCATATGTACGCGATATCAGTACGAGCACACGTCCGACTCGAAAAGAGGGCGCATTTCACGCCGCATCAACAGAACTTCCCACGTATCATTCCTTTACTTCGTACCGTTTCCACGGCGCAAATCGATAATAATTGCAGATATTCATCTCGAAGAGCTGTCTTACGTTAATCGCCCTTCAAATGTGCTGTTGCGGACGTTCGTTATCTCGACTTCTACAAATTCGCCTGCTGGTGTAAGGCATGCAGACAGGTTAACGGGTTTGTTTAACGGTAGGCGCGCTACTGCGCGGTCGGCATGTGTCTCCTCGACGAGCGCGAAGTATGTATTGCCGATGTATTCCCGATTGACTTCACGGCTTATCGAATGCTGAAGCGCAATCAGCTCGGTCAGCCATGCCTTCTTGTGTTCATCGGGGACAGGCGCACCCATATCCGCGGCAGGCGTACCTTCACGCGGACTGAAACGAAACATGTACGCATCGTTGAATTTGACTTTCGACATTAGGTCGAGCGATTCTTCAAACTCGGCGCGTGTCTCACTTGGAAATCCCACAATTACATCTGTCGTAATAAAAATATCGGCGCGGGATCGGCGAACAGCGGCGATGCGTTCAATATATTCATCGCGTGTGTAACCACGATTCATTAAGTCGAGTATGCGGTTTGAACCCGCTTGAAACGGCAGGTGAAGAGAGTTAAGCAAGCGGTCGTGTTTGTAAAGTTCTACGACCGTATTGTCGAAAAGGTCGCGTGGATGGCTCGTTAGGAAATGAAGCCAATTTACACAGGTTTCGGCGAGTATGCGCGAAACGAGGGCGGGAAAACCGGGACATTCTGCGCGATCTCTTCCGTACGTGAGGACGTTCTGACCGAGAAGCGTTATCATTTTGAAACCCATTTCAACCTTGCGTTTGACATCGGCGAGTATTACGTCGGCAGGAATGCTTATTTCGCGACCACGCACGCTTGGCACGATGCAGTATGTGCAGCGGTTGTTGCAGCCGCGAATTATCGTTACGAGTCCGCTGCGCTTGACTTCGGATAGAGCGGTCGAGTCACCGGCGTCAAGCGGCGGACCCGATTGGTCGTCAATAGGTTGAGAGTATGCCGTTTGCAAGTTTGAGACCGCAAAGGGGACTCCCGCAGAAGTGTATCCCGCCCCGCTTGCCATCATCGGCGGAAATGCGCTGTCGAGCGCTTCGGCGACTGCTTCGGGTGCGGAGAAATCAACCCATAAATCAATAAATGGAAACCGCTTTTCGACCTGTTCGCGGCTTTTTGGAACAAGGCAGCCGATAATCGAGAGAAACGCTTTTGGATTCCGTTCTTTTACGCGGCGAAGCATGCCGATGTAACTAATCGCTTTGTCTTCGGCTTTTTTGCGCACGACGCAGGTGTTGACAATAACAATATCGGCTTCGTTTTCCGTTTGAACGGGGGCGCCGCCGCGAAGTTTTAGAGTGTGTTCCAAGTCGTTAATGTCCGCAACGTTCATCTGGCAGCCGAAAACTTTGAGGTAATACTTGAAGCGCGCGGTGTCGTGCGACGGGGTGTTGTTTTCAGTTAAGGTTGAACTAGTGAAATTCACAGGATTAATACGACTCACAGGTTGAAATTGTCTTAAAAAACTGATTATTAACGTAAAAGTTTGCCATCCCGCGGTGTACGCAAAAAGTTTACGAGTCAGCCAAGCGGTTTACTTTTCAAGCAATATTGCTAGCCGCGACTCGTGAACCCCAATTTGTCCGATGCCTGCAACTTCGATGATTACTCGTCCGTCGTCGCTGATGTATTTAAGCGGAATATAAACGTACGTCGGGCGCGCTATGCCTTCACGCGTATAACCGACTTTCACGCCTTTGATTTCAAAAACGGAGTCGTTCTGGGGGTTCGTTATGAAAACGCTTACGTCTGCGGATGTGGCGCGGCCGCCGCGGCTCGGATGCTGGGTAAAAGCTGGAATGATCATTTTTACTGCGACTTGGCCGTTTTTGAAC
The DNA here is from genome assembly GCA_964602075.1 of uncultured Planctomycetia bacterium. Lineage (GTDB taxonomy): Bacteria > 4484-113 > 4484-113 > JAGGVC01 > JAGGVC01 > JAGGVC01. The sequence continues at coordinate 20,848 of CAZRQJ010000012.1, read as the reverse complement.
GCGGCGCGCGGCAACGATTCAAAATACCACTGACCTTTGAAACGCTTTTTGAACTTGAACGGATTCGTAGTTGAAAGCCAATGGATGTCGTTGTCTTGATCGTACGTTCCGTCGCAGTCGAAATTGTATGCGTGAATGAGTTCGGCGTTGTCGATTGCATCCGAAATATCAGTTTTGCCCGCGATTACAACAACACCGGGTTGGGCGCTGTCGCTATATGTCGTAACGGACTCTCCATCTTGCGCGCCGACGATTGCGGAAAAATAAATCACCGTCACAACGGCAAGCGCAGACACAACTTTTGAAAGTTTGGTAAGCATGCCCTAATTGTATTGTGTGTATCGAAAACTGTCAAATAGTACGGACGAAACGAGCGAATCTTGTAAAATAATACGTCAGGTTGACCTAAGGCGATAGTTAAGCGATAATTCAGTGTCCGAAATCCACAAGCGCATTTGCGCGAGGGAGTGAATCATGAAAAACATTACAAGTTTTGAATATTCAGGCAAGCGGGTTGCTGCCGAACTGCGTGTTGCCGTTGTTGTAAGCCGCTTCAATGAGATGGTTACGCGCAGACTGCTTGAAGGCGCGCTCGACGCGTTGAAACGTCACACAACGGGCGACGAAACACGAGCGGATGTTTTCTGGGTGCCGGGCAGTTTCGAGTTGCCAATGGTTGTGCGCCGCATCGTTAAGACTAATCTCTACGACGCAGTTGTAGCTATCGGGTGTCTGATACGCGGCGAAACCGACCACTACGATCTGCTTACGAAAGAAGTCACGAAAGGTCTTGCGCAGATTGCCATTAAGAGCATTATTCCCGTTTCGTTCGGTGTGATTACGGCTGACAACGTTGAACAAGCGCTGTCGCGTGCGGGTGTCAAGCAAGGAAATAAAGGCGCGGATGCAATGGTGACCGCGATCGAAGCCATAAGTCTTTATAGACAGATCGCAGAAGTCGAGAAAGAGTCTTAATCCCGATTGCAACACAAACGAGTCGCTCAAATAGTTTATTTGAGGTGAGAAATGCGTCCAAAGATGTTGATTGCCAATTGGAAACTCAATAAAACACGAGAAGAAGCCGTTGAATTCGCGACGATTTTCAAGGAGTCGCTTGCGGAAGAAATTGGTTGTTTGAGCGTGGACATTGCAATATGTCCGCCTTACCCGTTGATTTCGGTAGTTAAAGATGCAGTTTGCGGAATACAAGTCGAAGTTGGAGCACAAAATATTTCGGCACATATCGAGGGAGCGTTCACCGGTGAAGTTGGTGTCAAACAGATAAGTTCGCTCGGTTGCCGATATGTTATCGTTGGACATAGCGAAAGACGAAACGTGTTTGGCGAAGACGACGATTTGATTCATGACAAACTTGAAGTGATTTTTGCAGAGTCTTCATTGATACCGATTTTGTGCATCGGTGAGTCGCTCGATATCCGCAACGACGGAAGGGCGATCGAATACACGCTTGAACAGATGGACCACGCGCTTTCAGGTTTCGCTCAAGAACGTGTGAGTAATCTAGTAATCGCTTACGAGCCGATTTGGGCTATCGGCACAGGCGTGAATGCCACGCCATCAGACGCTCAAACAATGTGCAAAGCGATACGCGACCATATTGCAAAGAAGTATTCTTGGGATGCAGGGGAACGGATTCGCATTCTCTATGGCGGCAGTATTAAACCGTCCAATTGGCGCGATATTCTGATCGGCGCTGATGTTGACGGTGGTCTTGTCGGCGGCGCGTCACTTCACGCAGCCGATTTTTATACTTTATTCCAGATTACAAGCGGCGGATAAATCGAATTTGAACTATTTTATTGACAAAAAGCACGATTTATTATATTAATAACGTTTGAGTATCTGGCAATTTAGGTAGTTGCAGAATGTCCGGTTTTACGAGGGCAATTTATCCGGGAAGTTTTGACCCGGTAACTAACGGCCATCTCGACATTCTTGCGCGTGCAGCGCGTTTGTTCGATTCGGTCGTCATTTCCGCGAGCAAAAGTGGCCGTAAAAAGTTTGAATTCGATATTTCTGAACGAGTTAAGTTGCTTGCCGCTTCGGTTGATACAATCGGAGCGGACAACATTGAAATCGACAGTTTCAGTGGTCTGCTCGTTGATTATGCGCGTTCGCAAAATGCTAACGTAATTGTGCGAGGGCTTCGAGAGGTCAGCGATTTCGAGTATGAATACCAGATGGCAGTTATGAATAGAAAACTTGCGCCGGAAATTGAAACTGTTTTTCTAAGCACCGGAAGCGAGTTCTATTTTGTTTCGAGCACGCTCGTTAAAGAAGTTGCCGCTCTTAACGGAGATATTTCGGGGCTTGTTCCCGACTGCGTGCGTAAGGCACTTATGGGACATGTGACGGGAGGTATGTAAGGGTGAAAGGTAAGGAACTACGAAAGGATAAACCTACTGTTGAAAGCAAATCTGGAGAATCTCCTGCCAGCTCCCGTCAGTTAAGCAGAATAGAGAAACTTGCAGACGAACTCGCTAATCTAGCGGAGAAGACACCTGCGCTGTTCAGCTTGTTCAAGAAAGTAGTTATCAGTGAGGAAATTTTCTACAATATCTTGAATGAGTTGGTTGAGTCCCAACCTGAAGAGCTTATCGAAGCGCAAAGAGTTCTTGTAAAAAAAGACGATATTGTGAAGAACGCTCATGACGAGGCTCAAAAAGTTATCGAAGTTGCGCAGCGTCGTTTGGAAGAACTCACGAGCGAGCAGGAAGTCGTTAAGCATGCAGAGAAAGAAGCAAGGAGAATTATTCGCGATGCCGAGGTTAGAGCCGATCAGGTTCGCGTCGAGGCAATCGAATATATTTATAGAGAGATGGTGAAGCTTGAACAGAGTTTTGCCGCCGCACTTAACACAGTTCGTAATGGCAAGGTAGCGATGGAGAAAGAGTTGTCTCAAACTTCCGACGCTTCCGATGTTTACTCCGAAGGTGAGGGCAGATGATATTCAAATGCCTTCGATATGGGTATACTGTAAACGTGACCGGACGTTTTCCGGTATTTTTCCGAGTTCCAGAGGTGAGATTATGACCAGAACCGGCATTTCTGTGACGTTTATTGGCGTTTTACTTGCGTTGCTCATCGCATTAGCTAGCTGCGGTGGCGGTGGCACTACCACTCCCGCTAACAACAACCCCCCAACGCCAAGCCAGACTACAGGCGGCGATACAGGCGGAAGCGGTTACAACCAGACGCAGGACAGCGGCGGTGGATTCGTTGCCGATCCAGACGGTGTAATGCAATACGACGGACGCACCGACAACATTCCTCCAATAACCGGCGGTGGAAAACTTCCTCCCTCTGCAGTTGAAGAAACGTTCGGTAAGTCTATCGTCGTTCTTCCACAAAGCAGCGCAGGGCAGGGAACGATATTGCTTAAGAATTTCATGCCCGGACAGAAAGTTGTAATGGTTACAACCAATCTCGACCGCGACTATATGAACTTTACGCAAGGTTCGTTATCGCCAGGACTTCCTTTTGTGCTTCCAAACACTTACTACAATTTCTCCGCGGACAACCTTCAAAAAGTAACGAACGCGCTTCCTACGAGCGATAACGATTACGGATACGAAAAATTCGACGTGTCGAAGGACATCTACGATGGTATCAAATTCGATCCGGGAGTAAAACTCGATCCGTCGGAGCTTGGCAAGCGCGAGGTCGAGTATGCTCTCGCAGAAGGATTTCTCGATTCGATTATGGATAAGCCGCGCACGATATCGGCTCTGTCAAAAGGAGTTCTTAGAACTTTTACTTCGGTTGACGCAACCATTCAGATGCCTCCAATTGAAGATCCAGAGGCGCAGCAAGAGGACGCGGATTTTCAATACCCTTGGATCTATCAGTTCCAGGATGGACGTCTGGTTGGCATAGGTGCGCATTGTTATGTGTTTCTCTCGCAAGAAATTAATAACGGCTATCCTGACGGTGTTAAATTTACCCCAGAAAGAATTCAGCGGCTCGTGCAAGAGTTCGACAGCAAGATATTCCCAACATCGCAAGCAGCCTTTGGTCCTGTTCGCACTTACAACGAGGAAACGATTTATTACGCACCCGACAGAAGCATCCGTCTTTCTCCGGACGATTTCGATGAAGACGGCAATTTGATGGGTAATTTCAATGCTGTTCCAGACTCACTCATCGAAAAGGATCAAAAAATAATCATAGCGATTCTTAACGGCGTTGCGCCGGGCGGCGGCGGTTTTTATATTTCGCCTACACAGCGTCCAACCACAGAAGAGGAAGAAAGCCCATACGCGACAGCTCCAGAAATCAACTATGACGCTTTCAGCACGATCTATTTAGATCCCTCAAATTTTCCACCGGACAGCGACGATTGGAGCGGCGCATATTCAGTTATTGCGCACGAGTTCCAGCACAAGCTGCATTCTGATAACGTAGTGAGCACCTCGCTTTGGTTCAACGAAAGCATGTCAATGCTTTGCATGCATGTCAACGGCTATAGCATAGAAAAAGGCAACACGATCGGTTTCTTTGTAAGTCAACTGAGTTCGTTTATGGCTGAACCTAACATGCATGCGATGTTTAACGATGTATCGTCAGACCAGCAGCAGGGCGTTTTGTATGCTCCTTGGTATCTCTTCATGCTTTATGTGATGGAGCATTACGGTCCGGGAACCATCCGTAAATTCTACACATCTTCAGGCGACGCTATTTCAAAGCTGGAATCTGCGACGGGCGAACCTGCACGATACATTTTCCAGAAATGGATTCTTGCAAACTATATTGATGGATTAAACGTAGCTGAACGAAATATCGGCGAATCGGATGCTGCATATATTGCGCGTGTTCCTCTCGCTGATCCACGTTTCCGTTACGCTACATTCGATATGAAGGGCAGAATAGGCGATTCCACGAATGTACTTCCTGGAGTCAAAGTTAACCGTTATCCTGAAACAGAAGAGTTTTACCCAGTTAGATCGAATGCACGTCTTGTTAAGCCTTGGTGCTCTGAATATGTGTTGTTCGAGAACGGAACGGGCGGAGACCTGCGTATTCTCGTTAATGCTGATTCCAACTATCGCACTTTCATCCTTCCTATCAACTACAACACTGTAACTTCAGCAATCAACGTTGATACATCCGTTTACATTCCATAACGGAACTGAATCAGTTTTTGTACAAATCCCCGGTGCAGCCGGGGATTTTTTTTTGTTTCCTTGTGTATTTTGTAACTTGATTCAACAATCATCATCTTCTTGATCTGCTTTGTGAAAAGACTGCAATCTTGACTCGGTTTTGCTCTATTTCACATACTAAGTCACTTATCGTTTACATATAACATCGGGGTTAATATAATTCGAGTGACATTAGTTTCAAGGGGTATATATATGAAGGTTTCGATTGTAGGTGGAGCTGGACGTGTTGGTGTCAATTTTGCGATTAGTCTTCTTCTGTCAAGACTAGCTCGCGAGATTGTATTGGTGGATATCGCTCTCGATATTGCCGATGGTGAAGCACTTGATTTAAGGCACGCGACATCTCTTGTCGGCAACGTAGCGCTTGAAAGCGGTGACTTAACAAAGGTTAAAGACTCAGACATTGTCGTAATTACGGCTGGCAGTCGTCGCAAGCCCGATCAAAGCAGGCTCGATTTAATCCGTACAAATGTTGGTATTCTTGACGAGGCTGTTGAGGGAGTCGCTAAATACGCGCCGAATTCGATGATTTTTATTGTGAGTAATCCTGTAGATGTGCTTACTTATCGAGCGCTTGTTCAAAGCAAGTTTCCGCGCAACAGAGTGTTCGGGCTTGGTAACGTGTTGGATGTTGTGAGATTCAGAAGTTTGCTGGCTGCTAAATTCGGCTGGAATCCGCTTGACGTAAACGCTTTCATCATTGGAGAGCATGGCGATGCTATGGTACCGCTTTGGAGTCAGGCGTCTTACGGCGGTATTTTATTCAACAATCTGCGCAGCGTAACGATGGAGCAGCTCAAAGAAGTATTCGATGAAACACGCGTGAGCGGAGCCGAGGTTATCCGCAAGAAAGGCGGCGCAGGCTGGGCTGTCGGTGTTAGCATAACCGAAGTCGTTAAAGCTATCGTATTAGACAGCAAAGCGGTTTTGCCGATAGCGACGGATCCTGCCGGTAAGTATGGAATCGAAGGTATCGCTTTAAGTCTTCCGACTATTGTTGGACGCGGCGGCGTTGAAGGGTATCTCGATTTCGAACTTCCCGAAGACGAAATGGCGGGATTGAAAAAGGCAGCAGAAGTTTTGAAGGAAACTTATGCAACTATTTAGCGATAATTTTTTCCAATTATCTTTTTTTCAATTTTTTAATTGACAAACGCAATATATATAATGTATACTTTGCCTGTTATTCCTGCCACCGGGGATGCGCCGCGATGTGAAAAGTTGTGGCGAATCGGTTAGGTATAACAAGCCATCCATTTCATAGACTTGAGGAGGTGAAGTTTTAGTGTCCAAGCGTCAGCGTGGGTTTACACTAATCGAACTTCTGGTGGTCATCGTGATCATCGGAGTTCTTGTGGCAATCGCTCTTCCCAACTTCCTTAAAATAAAGGATAAGGCGAAAGAAGCGGAAGTTAAGCAGAATCTGCATTCCATCCAGCTTTCGTTAGAGCGTTATGCAACAGACAATGAAGCGTTGTATCCTTTCTACCTCTACGGAGGGGATCCGTTCTACAATCCAGGAACAGCTTGCTTCATTTACAGCAAAAACTATGGTGTCGAGCATATGGCGGCAGGCGGAAACCAAGCTTACAAGAATCCCTTCGATACTTTCGAGTATGAAAGTCAAGGGGACAACTATTTTGGCGACGCTCTCTGCTTTGAAGGATACATGACCAAGTATCCAAAGAATCCATTTGTTGGTAACTCGCAAGCGTTTTTCTTCAGCGCACAGGGTGCAGGAAGCAATTTCGGCACATACGCCAACAACTATGCAGGCGCCGGTGGTGAAGACGGAAAGCTTATGTTCTGCTTGTCTCTTTATGGTGAAGGTGCAGTAGCGACAACATTTAACTCTGCAACCCCAACTGCTCAAGAGAACGTAATGTATCCGGGTTCCTTCTGGTATCACCCAAGATTCGGAGACGGAGCTACGAATGCAGAACATCTTTATCGTCAAGGGCAAGACACAGGTATAGGTTGGGCGACGGTCTGTCAGTCGCGTTTCCAAGCGGCAATCGACACAACCTATCAAATCATGTCTCATGACGTTGCCGGTTACGACCTTGGTGCGGTTGGTTCGGCAGCGACGGCCGGTCTTGATGTTGACTACAACTGTACCGGTCCTTACACAAACTTACGTCATCGCACGTGTTACATTGTGAACAACCTTGAAAGAAATCCTTACTGGGCGAAGCAGACAGGTAACACTGCATATAAACAATTCACGCAAACTGATGGTGTAGCCGATGGTTACATTATCTATTTAAACGGTGGTATCGATGCGAAAGCAGGCGGCACTGGTGTTGAGTAATTTTACAGGGGGTGACCTTAGTTGAAGAGAGGTTTTACACTCATAGAACTGCTGGTGGTCATCGTTATCATCGGCGTACTTGTGGCAATAGCACTGCCAAACTTTATTAAAGTGAAGGAAAAAGCACGCGAGGCTGAAACCAAGCAGAACCTTCACGCAATACAAATCGCAATCGAACGCTATGCAACAGATACGGAAGGCGGCGTCTATCCTTACTGGGTAGCAGGCGGCGACTGGACTGACTCTTGGGTCATTAACCAGACCTACCGTACTCGTAACATAACGCAGCAGGACATTGATGCGCTTCCTCCCGGAAAGCAGGACCTAGAAATCGCACCCGACGGATTTGGCTGCTCAATGATTATGGAAGGCTATCTCGAATCTGCGCCGCGTAATGCGTTCATTCTTTCAAACAGAAAAGGCGCGAACATTTCTGATCGTAGATTTGTTCATATCAACAATTCAGGTTTCGCACAGAACATGACACGTGCGCAAGTAGGAGGAACGGACAACAACCTTATGGTTGAGTGTCTTGGTCCTCCTATTGCACAGCGTCTTGCGATGAGCGGCGACTTGTATGTTCAGCCGATCTACCCGTACACGAACACATTTACAAAACTTCCCACAACCTACAACGAACATGGAAACCAGAATTTGGTGGGCAACTTCCTTTACTACACGATTTTCGCGAATCCGAGGCATAAGTGGATTTATTACAACTCCACGAGTGAACCCGCAGGATATCACCTCTGCGCTTTCGGCGCTCGCTTAAATACAGGTATGGATGTCTATGACCGTAATGCTAACTGGCCCGGCAGATTCCGCACGGATAACTGCGGCGAAAACATTCTCGGTCTTCCATGTCCTTCAAATCCTAACGATCCAAACACATCGAACTCTTCATTCGGTGGTCCCGATGGAATCAAAGACGGCGTTATCGTCGTACTCGATTCCGGTGCGGACGCAAAGAGCACCAATGTCGACGATACTGCTTAGTGTGTTAGGTTGTTTTAACGTGTAAACGTTTGTCTAAAAAACCGGGGAATTGTTCTGTCGTGCAAGCGGCAGAGCGATTCCCCGTTCAACTATCAGGGGTGAGTTAAATGAAACTTCGGGGATTTACACTCGTTGAAATGCTCGTTGTGATTGCAATAATAGGTATTCTCGTGGCTATAGCGGTTCCAAACTTTACAAAAATTAAAGCTAAAGCCAAGGAAGCTGAAGTTAAGCAGAACTTAAGCAACATTCAGAAAGCCCTCGAGGTTTATTCAACCGATAATCAAGGCGTATATCCGCCATGGTTAACAGGCGGCGATCCCACAGATTCATGGGCATGCGACTCAAGAGCATGGGCGAAAATAACTGCTGGCGAAGGCATTCCAATTGGCGGTGAATATACTACCGCTGTTCCCGATTGGGTTGAAGTCGCTAACTCTGGAGACGGCGACGCTTTGATAATGGGCGGCTATCTTGAGAATTTCAGCTACCCGAAGAACCCATTCTTGACTCGCACCAATGTTGATAGAGTTAATGCGCCTGGAATCACACAGATTACACAGCGCAGCGATGCGGCTTCCTCACAGCGCGACGTAGCCGGCAGCAGCAACACAATTATGTGGGAGTTGAGCGGGGGCCCGCCAAAGAACGGTGATCCGCTTCCAAACGGGCATCCCGGTTGGAAATTCATCTATCCGGTTTTAACGCACGACCCAGCGACTAACCAAATTTCAAGTTCGGGCGTCAGAGGACATTCGCCAGTAATGCCCGGCAATTTCTATTACTATACAATAAATAGAAACGGCACAAGCTGGGGCAACTACGATCCGAATTCGATCGACACAACGGTTGATCCGTCGTTGCGCGAACCACCAATCTGGGTTGAAGGATACATTCTTGTTGGTTACGGCTCTGTATTCACCGATGGTCAGGATGTTTACGACGTTTACGGCGAATTCCCTTCACACTGCCGCACTGCAAAATCAGGCGGTGCACCGAATCAGCCGATTAACGCTGGGGCTGGCGGTCCCGATGGCATACCAGACGGCGCAGTAATTACGCTTTCGTCAGGTGAACGTGCAGAAAGCTCTGCGATGAACAACTAGATAAGCACTTAGAAGTTCGACGAATTTTGTTCTAACAACTTATAAATTAAACGCGCGCGCTTGATGATATTTAATGTGTCTGTCATCTGGAGAGTTAGATGGTGTTTGTAGCAATTAACAAAATTTATTGTGTCGATTCCTACTGCGATCAGTTCGAAGCTAATTTTAAGTCGCGAACACGCGCAGTAGACAACAGGCCGGGTTTCATTGCGATGGTAGTTCTTCGTCCGAAATCAAACGGTGAACCATATTTAGTAATATCCAAATGGGAGAACGAAACGGCATTCATAGAATGGACAAAATCCGATGACTTTGCTGAAGGTCACAAAAGAGCAAGAAGTGAAATGCAGGCGTTTTTAGACAGAGGGGAGATTCCGCCGCTGAAGAGTTCTCTAAGCACTTACGAAGTAATGACTTAACAACAATCAATACTTGTTCATGATTTCTTTGATTCGTTCTGTCAAAGCAAGGGCGTCTTCCATTTTACGTTGCCACATATTACGACCGAAAATTAGTCCCGTCGCTCCAGCGCGCATCGACATATCAACTTTGTTAAGAAGGTCGTCGTCACCCATTTTGCTTCCGCCAGATACGAGCACCATCGAGTCACCCGCGCTCTCGACAACTTGACGGAACGCTTCGAACTCGTCTATATCAAGATTGTCGTATGGAGCAGGCGGTTTACCGAATTTGGCTTCATCGTATTTGACCTTCGGGAAATTCACTTTTACAACATCAGCTCCGCATTCGTGCGCAAGACGCGCCGCATAATCCACTGCATAAAAGTGATCCTTACCGCCTTTTTGGTCGATTGCTTCACCGCGCGGGTATGACCAAACAACGAGCGGCATTCCATATTGGTCGCATTCGGAACGCACTTCCATTAATTGAGCGATGTCGTCCGCTTGCATTGGGCTGCCGACAAACAGCGTGTAACCTACGGCATCGCATCCCAAACGTACAGCGTCTTCAACTGTCGCTGTGAGAGAACTGAAAGCGTGTGAATCGTCTGGAATGTTTGTTTTGCCGTTAATTTTTAGAATCACTGGGATGTCGGGATACTCCCGGCGATATTTCGCAGCAAGACCGTAGTGAAACGAAATTGCGCTGTATCCACCACGACGCGCAAGTTCAAGTTCAAAGCGCGGATGTTTGGCATCCGGATTTTGGAAGAAGTTAAATGGACCATGTTCAACACCTTGATCTATGGGAAGAACAACCATTTTACCGCCACCGATTCCCTTTTCATACAGCAAACGATGCAAACGCGCACGCTTCCCGATTGGCATATCGAGAGTTTCAAGTTTTGGTTTCCTATAATACTCGCTCATTAAACCGTCCTCCAAAAAAACCTTAGCCCCGTCGCATTATAACGTGTTTTCAGATTTCATTCCACACACTAGGTTATATACTAGTTAAGGTTTCTGATCTCTTGTTTCAATTACATCCGCGATTATATCGGCGAGCAGCTTACGGTTTTCTTGCTTCATTATTATTGCAAGATCATTTTTGTTTGTCATGAACCCACATTCGATTAGAATTGAAGGAACTTTTGCGTGTTTGAAACCGTAAATCGGGCGATCGAACCGCTTTATACCGAGGCTCTTAATGAGCCACCGCTTTTTCATTTCCGCTTCTATTGCAACAGCCCACTTTTTACTTGCACCAGCAATGACTCCGTCGTTGTCGTAATCGCTCTGGTTGTTGTACCAAACAGAAAATCCGCTTGTCGATGCGCTCTCGGATGCATCGAAGTGAATGCGGATAAACAACCCCTTGCCTTCGATTGAACTATCTACAATTGCGCTTCGCCAGTCCTGCCCGAGTATCGATTCATTGGCAAACTCGGCGCGTCCGATATTGGCGAGTTCCTGATCGTACCCGTGCGAATTTATCCGCCAGTATTTGTGACTGCTCGCAATGTCGCTATCGAGTGCAGGGTCTAGCCAGCGTGTCGCGCAAACAGTCAGCCCACGATCGGCAAGCTCTTTACGCAGAAACTCGCTTACCGAAATTGTCATCTCGCCTTCCCAAACCTCACGACCTTCTACGACCGCATGTGCGCCATCCTTCGTCACCTTACCGTCGAGATCGAGGTTGAAATGCCCGGGATCGAGAACGACCGTGAAGGGCGAGGCGTACGTACCTGTACCCGTCGAAAAAAGTAATATCGCGATTGCCAAAGCGAATCCTAATCTCGAAAAAGATACACAACATGACCGCATTCTATTCTATCCCTCAAATCTTGTACAACGCGGATCCTGTGTTAGCGGGGCTTCCGAAGTTCTTTTTCTGATAATCCAGAATAAAGGAAGCGTTAAATAACTCGAACTTGTTAAGTTTGGCTGTTACGTCGTCGAATTGACCCAAATACCAAGTTTGCGACTCGAAATACTGCCTCAAATCCTTATTGCCGAATTTCCGGCCATGCCGCGCGTAGATTTCGTTTCTTGCGAGCGTCAAACCCCAGTTTGTCAGTCCTGAAATATCCTGCTCTTTGATATAGCTTGTGTTCGATAACGGGAGAATGTAGTAGTCTGGAGCGACCAGTTCGCCCGTTTTCAGAAACTTGAAATAGCTTTCGTTCGCGAGCGCGATTATCAATGTCGGGTAGGCGTTGAAGGATGGCTCGAAATCTTCCAGTACGAGCTGAATATGCTTGTCGTCTATGCGTTTGAATTCGTCCGGGGTCAAGGATACATACGGGTATGTGAGATAGTCCTCTACTTGCGCTGTCAAATCTTTCTCAAATACGAATATGTAATCCGAATCTGAATTATCGTAAGCATCGATAACAAGTTTACCAATCGAACCGTTCCATGTTGCGCCGGTTATCAATGTGTACAAAACGAACTTGTTTCCCAGAACGCTGCTGCCCGGCTCCACGCGATACGTGTTGGTGATCTGCCGTGTCTGGTTAGGTTGCCAAGTCGTTTTCCAGCAGTACCATGTGACGTTCATATTCTCGTTCAAATCCGCAAGCAGGGATACGAACGTTGCACCGAGATTATAGGGATATGGGATAACGGACATGTCGCCGCCATCAGCAAAGGCTTTGGATGCTTTATCTACGAGGTTTCTATCGTAGGGAATCTCCTGCTGCCGCTTGCTCATTTCGACTTTTGTACCGTCCAGAAACGTGTTGAAATCCTCGATTCGCCCCATTTCAAGGTCGTATCCGAGCTTATCGTAATAGGTTTTATATGTGGAATATTCGTCCGGGAATCCGACAAGGCGTTCGACTGCCACCCCGCTTTCGTTTTTCAGCCGGAACATGACTTTGACATAGACATATCCGTCGGGCTGAAAGTCGAAAGACAGATTTTCTTCAACAAGCTTGATCGAATCGTCCTCACCGGGAATGGGCATTATTACGGACCCGCTCTCCGTCATTGACGCGTCGTTGGCAAAGAGGGGAGTGGTCAGTAAAACGGAAAATGAAACAACCAATGGAAAAAAAATAATCCTCAACATCGCTTCTCCAGAATGTTGTCTAAGTATTCGGTACAGTTGCATTTGGATTTCGGTGTTGATTACACCGGCACAGCAATCCGCTCCGCTTCGGATATCGGTTCGGGTATCGGTAGTCCGTCTTCAAGCAGTCCTTCAAAGTGAAACACGAGGGCTTCGGCGAAGTTCCTGGCGGTCTCCTCGCGTGTTTTGCCTGTTGCAACACAGCCGGGTACATCCGGCGAATATGCTGCCCAGTTATTTTCAGCTTTTTCAAAGATAACCAGATAATCTTTCATGGTTTCAACCTCATTTCAGCTTGCTTTGAAACGCTGAGAAGAGTTCCAATAGGCATATCGTCAGATAATGCCCCTGGAACAGTAACTCTGCCTTTCTTGAACGGATGTTTGAACTGCCGGTGACCGCCGCGACTTTTTACAAGATACCATCCGTCCTTTTGAAGCAACTTGATCACTTCACTCACCTTCATTATACCCTCTCTAAAGGCAAAATCAGTTGATGATATTTAGCCTCTAATCGCTTTCCTGCCCGCTTCAATTCCGTCCGCAACTTTTCCGCCGTCTTTGCCGCCTGCTTCCGCGAAATCTGGACGACCGCCACCGCCGCCACCGCAAGCCTGCGCCGCCTCTTTTACTATATCGCCAGCCTTAATGCCGCGTGAAACACGCGCCTGCGGGACTTTGCATACGAACGCAGCCTTGCCGTCGATATTCTCGCCAAGCAGAATCACCGCATCCGGATACGCTTCGGATATGCGGTCCGCAAGGAATTTGAGCGACTCCCGCCCGACACCCTCGACAGCCATTGCTACGATTTCAACCGGTGTCCCGCCTGCAGCGGCATCGCTTTCTCGAACGACCGTCGAATGAACTGCCTGCGCTTCATCCATCCACTTTGCGATTATCCTGTCTCGTTCTGCACGCAGGAGTTTTTCACGGGTGAGTTTAAGGTCGGATTCTATGTGCTCAATATGACGCTCGATATCGTCGAACGCCGTGTTGTATTTCACGCGCATGCGGCGTGCGAATCCGCTTTCTTCGGCGACCACTTTCCACACTTCGTCACCCGTTACTGCTGTTATGCGGCGCATGCCCGCTGATACGCTTTCCTCACGCACTATGGCGAATCCGCCGATGTCGCTTGAGCGTGACACGTGCGAGCCGCCGCAAAGTTCGCGTGAAACTACCTCGCTTCTTTCATACGGGTAGCCGTCGAATGTGATTGCACCGTCGGGAGTGCCCACCGTGACTACACGCACGGTCTGCCCGTACTTCTCATCGAAAAGCGCAGTCACTCCCAGAGTCTTGGCGTCCGCGAGTGGCATCGTCGCCGTCGTCACGGGATGGGCGCTAACAATGTACCCGCGTACGAGCCGCTCTATTTCAGCGATTTCGTCCGCCGTCATTGCCTGCGTATGTGAATAGTCGAAGCGGAAGCTGTCTTCATAAAGCTGACTGCCCGCCTGTTGGACGTGCCCGCCGAGAACTGTTTTTAGCGCTTTGTGCAATAGATGTGTCGCCGTATGTGCGCGAGCGATTGCGCACCGCCGCGCATTGTCAACCGTCAGTTTTACGTTTGCACCCGCTACGACCAGCTTTGCGAATTTATCCACCGACGCGCCGTTGCGCGCGATTACAACGTGTTGACCACTCTCTTTCGAGTCTACGATTTCAAACTCCGCGCCATCAATCTCAAGCGTCCCTTGGTCGCCCGGCTGCCCGCCGCCTTCAGCATAAAACGGTGTACGGTCGGTTACGACGATGTAACTGCGTATGCCTGTGTATTTACTATCATTACCTGCCTGCGAAGCTTCATTATCGCCTTTTTTATCGGCTACTTCTCGTACCGCAAGCACTTTAACATCGTCAATCGAGAGCGTATCGTAACCCGCAAATTCGCCTTTCTGCAGCATTTCGTCAGTACCGAACTCGGTGTCGAATTTCGCAGCGGAGCGCGCACGTTCGCGCTGTTCCTTCATCAACCGCTCGTATTCAACTTCGTCGAGTTCGACACCGAATTGAGCGCAAAGATCACGAGTTACGTCTATCGGGAATCCCTGCGAATCGTGATAGAAAAACGCAACCTCGCCCCCAAGCGGCTTCTCGTCCGTCTTCGCCCGTTCGATAGCCGTGTAAATTCCATCGTAGTTTCGTTCAAGAAGCGTCAGGAACTGCGATTCTTCATGCGCTATGTTTTTCTTTATCTTGTCCGAATCACGTTTGAGTTCCGGGAATGCTCCGCTCATTCTTACGATCACCTGTTCAGCAATCGGCACGACAAACTTACCGCATTTTCCGTGCGAAAGTATGAAACCATACTGCACAACTCGCCTTATCAACTTGCGCAAGACATAGCCACGTCCTTCGTTAGTGGGTGTCACGCCGTCTGCGAGCAGAAACACCGATGCACGGATGTGATCTGCAACCGTCACGACAGGTTCGAACATTCCCGAGAAGTCATACCTATTAATGCGTGTACGAAATTCGGTGTGCGTTTGATTTATTATCAGCTTGTCACATATAGCGCTCGTCAGATGATCGAACAAATCCGTTAAAAACACGCACTGCCAGTTTTCGCCGCGGTCGAGCGCTTGTTTCACCATTACGAGCCTTTCGAGTCCCATACCCGTGTCCACATTCTTCTTCGGGAGCGGCGTTTTCACACCCGCCTCGTCGCGGTTGAATTCCATGAACACATTGTTCCATACTTCGATGAACCGTCCGCGTTCCTCCCAGAACTCGAACCACTCCCGTGTATGTAACTGCGGTGAGCCCGATTTTACTTCGTCGGTGTCGGGTGCAAGGTCGAAGTAAACCTCGCTGTCATATCCGCACGGTCCGGTCGCACCCGCCGCCCAGAAATTGTGCTTGTCGCCAAGGTGGTATATACGCTTCGATGGCGCAAGTGTTTCATCGCCGCCAGATGCCGATTGCGCATCGAGCCACACTTTTTCCCAGTAACCATACGCTTCGGTGTCGCTTTCGTGTACGGTCGAGTATAGACGTTCCGGCGGCAATCCCATCCATTCCGCACTGGTCATGAACTCCCAGCAATACGCGATGGCGTCCTTCTTAAAGTAATCGCCAAAGCTGAAGTTGCCCAGCATCTCGAAAAACGTGTTATGGCGATTCGTGCGCCCCACTTCGTCGATGTCTATCGTGCGAACGCATTTCTGGCTTGAGCAGCAGCGTGGAGCGGGCGGCGCTTCCGTTCCCTCGAAATAACGCTTGAGCGGCGCCATACCTGCGTTTATGAGCAACAGCGATGGATCGTTGACGGGCACGAGCGACGCGGAGGCAAGCCGCAAGTGTCCCTTCGACTCGAAATATCTCAAAAACGCCTCGCGAATGTCCGACGAGGTCATGTATTTACGATTTGTGCCAGACGAACCTACCATGGATAAATCACCTAGTATGTAAAAGGAAATGGAATTATAGCAGGGGGACGTAGATAGGGTTAACCTACATGGATTCATGAAAGAAGAGCAACACTCTTGGGTGTGATCAAAATAACCCATGAGGTGTGTACCGATGGAAGGATACAATCGGTACATTTCTTTTTACAATATCATATCGAACCTACCGAACTTTTCACGCGATACCTTTGAACTAACTACAGCGTATTGCCAACCTTATCTCCTACTTGCTTTACACATTGTTTATCAGTATCATTGATAAGGTTTCGCGAGGTTTAGTATGACGGATTTGCTGAAGAATGTTGCGGTTATAGGCGCAGGGAGCTGGGGAACCGGCTTTGCGGCGCATCTAGGCGCGCTAGGGCATAAAGTTCGCATTTGGGCGCGTGAGCCGGAGATTGTCTATGGCATAAACACGACTCACATGAATCCGTTATTCAATACTCTTGCAGCGATTAAAGGCGATGTTAGGGCATTTGAGTCGATTGCGGAGACGCTTGAAGGCGCGCAGATTGCTGCTGTAGCAGTGCCAAGCAGATTCCTGCCTGAAGTGTCAACGATTGTTGCGAGAAACTGGAATCGAGGATGTGTTTATCTTTGCTTGACTAAGGGATTGTGCGGCGATCCGCCGGAATTTATAAGCGACTACGTTATGCGGACGCTGCCGTTTGTTGGGACGAGTAGCTATGCTGTATTGAGCGGACCGAATTTAGCAAGCGAAATAGCGGCTGGAAAACCAGCAGCAGCAGTTGTTGCAAGTGAAAACGACGACCTAGCTTGCACAATTCAAGAAATCACGAGCGGGAATAATTTCAGAGTGTATACATCGAACGATGTAGCAGGTGTTGAAGTCGGCGGAAGCGTAAAAAACATCGTTGCGATTGCCGCAGGAATAGTAGATGGACTTAAACTCGGTGTGAATGCACGCAGCGTTTTAATCACTCGCGGATTAGTAGAAATGACTCGGTTTGCTGTTAAACTCGGTGCAAAACGAGAAACATTGAGCGGACTATCAGGACTTGGCGACCTTGTAACTACGTGTTCGAGCCGCGAGTCGAGAAATTTCACGGTAGGCGTGAGGCTTGCGGCAGGAGAGTCGCTTGCCGAAATCGAATCGTCGATGAAAATGGTTGCGGAAGGCGTGACGACGGCGCGTGCCGTGTATGCTAAGGCGCGAGATATCGGTGTCGATATGCCGATTACAGAGCAAGTTTATCTGATTCTTGACGAAGGCAAACCAGTAAGAACAGCGGTGAATGATTTGATGACGCGTGTTTTGAAACCGGAGGAATCGGTTTAGCGGTCAATCGAAAATGGAGGTCAGAGACTTTTTTGACCGCTGATTCTTGCGGAATCGTCTTCGTTTGCTTTGGAAGTGTATCCTTTTCTGGATTGATACCCTGAATCGTTATAAAGTAAGTCCGCTTCGTCACTTGTAAGAAAGCGTACAACAATTTCAGTTTGGCTTGTGGCATCAGGCATCACGATCAACGGATAAGGGTAGGGATTGAACGAGTCCTGCGGGATGTGTCCTACAAGCGAAACAGCGCCGTTTGCGGCATATTCACTGTTGAAAACGATGGCAGCGTCAACAGCGTTTTTATTGAGATATAGGTAAACCGCTTTCGAGTCTGGGAGTTTCACTATCCCATCATTCTTTATAGTTGGGTTTAACTGCTTTATCGCCTGCATCGCGCACACGCCTGAAAACGAATAAAGCGATTCGGGATCGACAATACCGATTCTTTTAGCGCTACGGACAAATTCGATTACATTTTGACCCTCAAGAACTGCAGGCGCGTTTTCGCCGCGGTGAACAATGACGGCGAGACGTTCGAGGAACAGCGGTTTGACGTTAGATTCAGAGATCGTTTTCGCTTCAACAAGCTTGTCGAGTGCGCCGTCACGATCAGGAATGAAAATATCACAGCGCGCGCCAGCAAGTATGCGTTCGGTAAGTTTCTTTGTCGAGCCATAAGTGACTCCAATAGTAACTTTCGATTTTTCACCAAACCTCGCAATAGCGGCATCAATAGGTAGTCTTAGGTGTTCGCCTGCGAAAATCACCACATGAGGAGCGCTTTTACTCGTTTGATTGTTTTCGGTTCCGCTTACGTCGCCTGTTGAGCCGTTTCTGACAGGGCAGGATGTCGTGCATAGAAGCGCTATCGCCACAGACAACAAAATGCATACTAGTTTATTCATAGTTAGACGACACTCTTAAAAAATTGCTGAATGAGTAGCGAGGCTTCGTTCTAACTCGCTTGCTAAGAAAACAAATTGGCTAAAAGAAAGTAAAAAGCCTGATTTTCACCGAAGAAGCCTGTCGTATTATTTTACCCTATATCCAATCTGAATAAATTGAGTTATGAGAGACAACATCCATTCTGGATAAGATTATTCAACAGTTGTTTGAAACGATCATTCACGCGATATAATCAAATTTTGGACAAAATGTACGACGAATCTGAAATGCTCGACTTGCGAGCGGCTTTTGAGGATGTTGTCCTTCGATTTCCGCTAGTTTCAACGAGATTCATGTTCGGAAGTCCATGCTACCTTGCTGCGGATTCGTTGTTCGCGTTTCTCATAACCGATGGAGTTGTTCTAACTTGTTTAGATTCCGATGAGCGTAGTGAACTTGTTTCGAGTTTCGATGCACATGCGTTTGTATCTGGCGGCAAGACGATGTTGAGATGGATACAAGTAGCAGCCTCGAACGAATCCGATTTTGACAGGTTAAAGGTTTTTATCAAGTCGAGTTATGAAGCTGCATTGATTAAATAACTGTGTTGAGGTGAACTATGAGCGATATCGAACAGAGCGAACCAAAGCTCGAACACTCGGAGCCGATAAAATATACCGAAACCGAATGCCATAAGCGTTTTGCAATTGACTATTTCAACAAAACGTGGGATTTACTTGATAAACCGGAACATACGCCGGAAGAAGGACTCTTGATGATTCATCGAGCGCACACATCACGTTGTCACTGGGGAGAAGTGGGAACACCGCTTGAGTTCGCTCGCGGGGAATGGCAGGTCAGTCGCGTTTATGCGGTACTCGGTCGAGGCGAAGCCGCACTCATTCATGCTCTCGAATGTTTGAGACTTTGCGAAGCAAATGGTTATGGCGATTTCGATATAGCGTTTGCGCATGAGTCTGTTGCAAGGGCATATGCAGCTCTTGGCGATAAAGGGAATTTCCAGACCTATTATGCGAACGCAATCGAGCTAGGCAATAAGATAGCCAGTAAAGACGACCGCGATTACTTCTTCAGCGATCTAAAAAGCGGCGCATGGTTTGGCATGAAATAATACGCATTAAACGTTGATTTGTTGCTTCTTAACCAATAATTGAGTTTGCTCATATGTTACAAGCTAAAATACAACTTGTTATGATCAAGATTCAATCGGGCAAATTTTGCGGAAGAAACATCGCGACACCACCGGGAAGCGACACGCGACCACCGCTTTCACGCGTTCGCAAAGCTGTTTTTGATACGCTTCGCCCATATCTCACAGGTGCGAACATCCTCGATATGTTCGGCGGGAGTGGGAGTTACAGCTTTGAAGCATTGTCTAATGATGCCGATAAAGCGACGATTATCGAGCTGTCAGGTGCCGCCGTGAACACGATAAAGGAAACCGCAAAATCACTTGGGGTATCAGACCGCATAAACGTGGTGCGCGACGACGCATTCACTGCTATACCTCGCTTGGCTCGCCAGTCCGTCATTTTCGATGTGATTTTCATTGCACCGCCGCAGCGCAAGGGCATGGTTGAACGCTCGCTCGAAGTAATAAGCAATAATCCGGTTTACGACGAAAACACGATTATAGTCTGCCAGTTCGAAACACGCGAAGTCGGCGACCTGAACTCCCCACCTTACACCGAATGGAAACGCCAAGTGTATGGACGCACCGAAGTCGTCTGGCTTGAATGCGAGGGGTAGTGTAATATTACTCTGTTTAGGAGAAATTGATAGTTGGTTGTTCAATGCAGGATGTAGGATTGTTTGCTTCAAACAAGTCAATGTATTACGAAGCTTTATGTTACGATGGCTCACAGCTAGTAATGCCTTCGTACTTTGTTTTCGACGAAGGGATATTGGAATCTCTGTCTGCAGTTAATCTTGAATTTTCACAATCGCTTTTATCAAAATTGAGACGAATTTTATGCTTATCTGAAGATGATGTATCGGATTACAAGCTTATTGAAAACATTTACATAAACATTAACCAGAAACTAGGCAAATTACGTGATTTTGATATCCCATGTTTTTGGGTCTAGTGATTTAGATAACAGTTAAACAGCATCCGTCCGAACCTGAAACAAGTATTTTGAATGAATTCTCTTTAGCTTC
>CAZRQJ010000011.1:4826-24645 GCA_964602075.1 uncultured Planctomycetia bacterium | reverse complement strand
GTATGCGCGGAAATTCGCCTTCGTACATACCCTTAGGGCGGTAGAATCCCGCCTCGCTTGCCTCTTTCTGCATCTCCCGCGTTGGCTTGTTAAGCGTCAGCAACACGCCGATTTTCGCTTCCTCACGGTCGATTACACCCCGCAAATCGCGAATATGCGAGCTTTGCACGTGCCCGCCTTTGACGGAAATCATTATCTTCTCTTTCGGTCCCGACGGACCTTCCGGCTCAAAATACAAAACGCCGTCGATTCCCCTGTCCGCTCCTTTCTTCTGCTCGAACGGACGCGCGCTGACAAGCCAGAGTACAAGTACTTTATAACCATTCGGATCAAATACAGCTAGTTTAAGTGCATCTTCAAAACTAAGAGTATCATTTTGTTTTTCACTAGCATATCCGATGGGTTCTGTTGTAGTGTGTTTAGGAAGAAGATCAATCGGAGTGTTAGTGCATATATTGCCGAATAACTCATTTGCAATATGTCCAAATGCATCTATGAACTCGCCTGAAAATCCGTAATATTCGGCTATCGATGGTATATTGATTCTGTTCAATAAGTCGCACGTTACAGGACGTTTAGAGTCCCAAAAAATCAGCCCGTTAAGAATCTCGGTGCTTATCTCTGTCTCGAGTATTTTTTTAAGTAATTGTGCTTGTTTTTCACTCGAACAGGCAAGGAAATTGCATGTATCGTCTAATACTACAGGTTTCTCGCTGGTCGGTCCTATTACTCTAAAATTCAAACATTTATATAAGCCTGAAATTGCCACTTTCCATGGCATAAAGGTGTACTCACCAACACCAAACATGGAAAACGGGCTTTTATCTTTATAAATCGCACTTTTACGCTTGTCAAAATACTCGATATGTCTTTGCAGATAAGTCCAAGCTTTTGGGTAACGAGCTTCTATTGCTGCTGTATCTTCTCCAATGAACCTCTGAGTTACTAACATATATCGTTTAATAGTTTCGATATTACCATTTGAAATGTCAGAGCTTTTCAGCATTGGAAAGAGAAGATCCCGTTCGATATCTACAGCTTCACCCAAACCGTTAGCAATACTGCCATCAGCTGTTACCTGTAATTCAACAACTTTAGAGCAATCGTGTTTTATTCCCGACCTCCAGACGAATTTGTTTTTACCCTTATTAATGAATTTAGAGTATTTATCCAAGGCATTTACACTTGAAACAACCCTGCCAAAACGTTGCCCAAGAACTTGCATCGGTTTCTTTGAGTCAAGTGAATCAAATACAAGACATGGTGCATTGGCAATGTCTTCCTCTGGAATAAAACGCATTAATAGTAAACATGCATCAACAGAAACGCTAAAGTACTTCTGCGCATCCAGATAACGTATTTCCGCATAAGCAAATTCAAACGCTTTTACCCAAGCATTCCCTACTACCTTCCTTGCGACAGCAGTCTTGCATAACATTGCCAGTAATGCATCTTTGCCCTGGAGAGCTTCAACCTCTTTGCTCAACATCCACTCTGAAATATCGAAATTACTCTTACCGGTAAGTGCTTCGAGCCCATTGAGACCTTGGATATTTGACTTGAATGGAATATTGTTACTTTCCAAGCGCATCAGTTCTGAATTCGTAACCCAGGGAGGATTACCTACAACTAGAATCGAGCATTTTGCAGAATCTATGAAATCTTTCCAGTTGTAAGTAAAAAAATCACCATGAAAAACTTTTATGGCGCTGTGTTTAATAATCCGTGACTCTTTAACATATTCAGGATTGATTTCAAGTCCAATGATCGATTGAATGTCTGGGAAGACCTTAGATGAAGCTTTGAGAAATGCACCTTTACCACAGTTTGGTTCGAAGACTAAGTCCGGAGCAATTCTATCGGAAGCGACTTTACATACGCTGAAAGCAAGATCGTCGGGAGTTTGCCAGTCTCCGTACTCGGTTTTCGAAGCAGTTTTATGACGGAAAGAAATTCGGGTTTTAGTGGATTCGGATGATGCCATCTACATCACCTGCCTTTTCAATAACCCTGCCATATTGTAACCGCCACTGCAGTGCATTAGATATTGTCAAATATCCGATTTCTGGTGGATTTACCATAACCTCTTCAACTATTTCTCTTGCTTCTATGCTATCGATTGGAAGCATTCGCTCCTCAAGAAACGCCATTAAATCATCCGCGTTGCCATCGTTTTCTAATATGCGATGAATTCCTGCTGTAGTCTGATAATCCGCGGTTCTATGTGCATCAACGAATATAGAATGAAGAATGTTTAGACGTCCTGTTCGATTTGTATCATCATCTGTTTTTTCATAAACAAAAACAAGGAGGCTATATCCCAACCCAAACACTTTTTGCTTGCCCGATCTGAAAGGGCAAGAGGATTGAGGTTGTCGAAAACTGGTTACCTTGAGATCCACGCTTAATGCGGGAAAGTCAATCCCCTTCGCGGAGTTGCTCTCTGCAAAGGTAAAGGAGTTTCGTAAGTGAGTTATGAACTTATGCTCAAGATATGTACCAACTGCTTTACCATCGGTTATACCAAAAAGCGATGGTTCACAATGAAGTGATTCAGAAGCTCCGAAATCTGCCGCTTCTTGTTTTATGATTTCAACAGTAAGATCAGGCTTCACCACTTAACCACTCCTAAATAGTCATCACGTTTGAACGGCGGGTCGAGATAGACGAGATCGACGTGGTTGTCGGGAATGTAACGCTGCATCACGTCGAGGTTGTCCCCGTAGAATAGGTAATTTTTAGCCGAATCGAGTTTAGTCATGAGTGTTTAACCTCGCCTCAAACATTAACATAATACCTAACAGTTGTCAAGATGCGCAAAACAGCATTTTACGGCATTGCTCAAATCTAGCGTTTTGAATGAACTCCGGAATGTGTTAATGGATATTATGCAACTCCGCGGATGTGCGCAGGTGTTTCACCACAAACCCGTCTATATCGCTGACGCTTTTAAGCCGTATCTTGTGCTTAATCCTGTCACCGCCACCAAGATTTTTCGACTCCACAAAGCGTTCGTCGTATGGCGTTCCATCTGGCATCGCGAGTCCCAGGTCGACAACATCTTTCGTTGCGGGGCGAATTGCTGCGAACTGGCGAGCTAGTCGAAAACTTGAATATGTCTTGCACACAACAAGCTGTGTATCAGGATTGATTTCGCGCACAAGCTCCCAAAGCCTGTCGAATATCGGACGCAGTTTTGCCCGTTCGCCAGCGTATTGTTCGTCCATCAGCTTTGATTCGTCTGCGTATTCTGAAAGTTCTCCGGTGAAAGCTATGTGTGCAATCTGATAAGCGTATATACTGCCTAGCTTATGTGTGTCTTTCAACCATTTTGTCGCACTGTCGGCATCAACATAACCCGCGTCTTTGACAATCGCAACCCATTCGGACAACGATTTACCAGTTTTGGCAGACATATTCTTGACGACAGCTTCGCCCATTTCTTTCGGTGAAAGCGGACACATAATTCACCTCGGTAATGTCAAGTGAACAATACGGCTATGAAAAACAGCGGTATTATAGTAACTTCTTTCACTTTAGTGATCAATCGCTTATCTGCTTATCAACCAATTCGAGGTGTCCAGTGTCAGCAATAACGGTTAAAGCTCGTGGCATCGTCAAAGGCGAAGCTGAAGGCGCGGCTTTCGTATGCCAACACGCGTTTAGTTTTCTTGGAGATGTCGATATGGACACAGGTGTCATTATTACTCGCGGTGGCGAGCACAAAGGCGAGAGCATTGCCGGCAAGGTTATGATTTACCCGGAAACAAAGGGCTCAAGCGGTGGTTGTATCGTCCTTATGACCCTTGCGAAAATCGGCAAGCAACCAGCGGCAATCGTACTTATCAAACCCGCCGACCCGAATATCGTCGAGGGAGCGATACTATCGGGAATACCGCTCGTGTGTGAGCCGGAACTCGATTTGATAACATTAATACCGCATGGAGCGCTTGTACAGGTGACGTCTATCAGCGGCGGCGAGGATTAGCTCCGTTTTCCACACCCCAAACCGCAGGCAGCACATTTATCTTCGCAGTTTGGCGTGAGTTCCGCATCTATCGGTCACGCCTGTGGCGATATGACTCCATGGAAGCGGAATTGTGGGATCACGCTTTTCAAATATGACAGCATCGGTGTCTATACCACATTCGTAAGCAAGGTCGAACCATGGAACTACATACAGATAGCCGTCTATAAGCGTTGGCGGGAGTAAGTCGTGCTCTGACGAGTTGTGAGCGCGAAGCAGCAGTGTCGATAAACGGCGGTCACCGCGTGAGAAAAACGCTTCGAGTTGCGATGTACCGGTGTCGTGATAGTTAAAACGCACACTTGGAAGCTGCTTCAACATACGTTTAAGCGTCAACTGTTTTTTTTGCGTAGTTTCAGTGTTTTCCATAGCCTGCCACTGAAACGGTGTGCGCGGCTTGGGAACGAGTACGGACTGTGACACGTGTAGGCTTAAAGGACGGCGCGAACGAGCGCGTGCGAACGCGTGAATGCGCTTCACGAGTTCACCGAGTTCAACAATATCGTCCATCGTTTCGCCTTCAAATCCGCACATGAAATAAAGCTTGAATTTATGGAAACCGGCTGCTAGCACGGCATCAAACGTCCCGAATATATCTTCTTCAGTGACACGTTTATTGATAGCGTCACGCAATCGCTCGCTACCCGCCTCAATCGCGAATGTAAGCGACGATTCGCGCGGGCGGCGCATGCGCGAAGCGAGATCGCGGCTAATCGCGTCCATACGAAGCGACGGAAGCGCAACCGATACTCTCTCGGTATCTAAAACGTTGCGTAATTCGGTAAGTAAACGTTCAATTTCACTGTGGTCGAGTGTGGTCAGCGATTGAAGCGTTATCTCGGACAAACCTGTAGATGCGATAAGCCATTTTGCAGCATCAACGATTGAATCAGCAGATCGCTCTCGGAATGGTCGATATGTGTATCCTGCCTGACAGAACCGGCACCCTTGCGGACATCCGCGCAGCACTTCGATAACGGCTTTTTCACTCACAGTCTCGATATTCGGTACCGGATACATCGTTGGAATCGGGCAGTCGTTCAAATCGGCAGCGAATTGCCGAACGATCGGCATCGGCGCGCTTTCGCCTTCTCTCACAGATATACCGATATATTTACATACATTATCGTTTATATTCCCCTTTGTGTTTTCATCGGTGTTTTTATCGGTATCAAACCGTGCTTCGTAAAATGACGGAACGTACACGCCGGGTGTTTCGGACAGAGCGCGTAGTACTTCAACCCGCGATGCGCCGCACTCCCGCTCGCTCGCGATAGCGTTTAACATCGGATCGACTAATACCTCTGCATCGCCGATTCCAAACGCATCCACGAAATCGGCTATCGGTTCGGGATTAAACGTGCATCCGCCGCCCGCAAGCACGATCGGATCGTCGCCGTCGCGATCGCGCGAAAGAAGCGGAACGCCTCCCGCATCGAGCATGCGCAGAAACTGCGGATATGAAAGCTCGTATGTGAAGCTGAACAGCAAAACGTCGAAATCGCATAGCAACCGCCGCGACTCAAGCGACCACAGCCGAACCCGCTCGCTATCATGCACGGTTCCGACACTCCCGTCGACAATCATTCTATAAAGGTCGTCTCCCGGTGCAAAACACCTTTCCGCGAGCGCATCCTCTCTGCGATTAATGAGATGGTAAAGAATCGCCGTGCCGAGATAACTCATGCCAAGTTCGTACACTTCGGGGAAACACACGCAGCAACGGAGAGCAATCCCTTGCTTGTCCCAGTTTTTTAAGCATGCGCCGCGCTCGCCGCCCGCGTATCTGCCGGGTCGTTCAACAAGCGACATCAGCCGAAAGAATTCGGTATCACACACCGGTTTTGAGTTACTTTTCAACGGATGTATTTATAATCCCAAAGCGCCGTATTAACAACGATTCAGCGTGCTTTCCAGAAGTTAGAGCTTACCCGCGCGATTTGACGCCGGTATGCGGGTTGAAGCCAACGACTTACAAGTGTATCTTATATGAACCTGTTTGAGATAATCGGGATTGCCATAGGGCTTGCGATGGACGCTTTCGCAGTCGCGCTTGCCACAAGCGTACGCCTTGGCATACCAAACGCACATCAGATTTTCCGCTTCTCGTTTCATTTCGGGCTTTTTCAAGCAATGATGCCCGTCATTGGCTGGTATCTCGGCAGTTTCTTCCAGCATTTCATCGCCGATTACGACCACTGGGTAGCGTTCGCTTTGCTTTCATTCATCGGCGGAAAAGCTCTTCTCGAAATCAATGGCAAAAAAGGAAAGGGAAAGAAAGACCGGAAGGACTCTATCGGCATTGAATCGAATGGTTCACTCGAAGTTCTTGACGACTCGCCTACTGCAAGTTCACAAGACAAACTTGCGTTTGAGCCGGGTCAACCACCGCAGCCATTGACACATATAGCACATAAAACCGATACAACCAACACGTCCAGCCTCGACACAACCTACGACCGCAAAGCGGATCCGACGAAGGGAAGCAGTCTCGTCATTCTCTCGATTGCTACAAGCATAGACGCGCTCGCAGTTGGATTAAGCCTCGCAATGCTTGGTGTTTCCATCTGGCTGCCCGTCGCCATCATCGGTATCATCACCGCCGGACTCACACTCTGCGGTATGCTCATCGGCGCACGCCTCGGCTTGAAATTCGGTCGCACTATGGAAATCGTCGGCGGATTGGTTCTGATTGGCATCGGCATCAAGATTGTGGTTGAGCATTTGGGAGGGTAGAAGTGTTAAGGACCCGTCTTGGAGTTTACCCTCTCCCGTTCTCCTTCCTCGTATCAGATTTCAACCACGCGTGAATGAACGCGATTAAATCGCCGTCTAGTACACGACTGACGTTCGACGTTTCAAACCCTGTCCGAGTGTCCTTGATTAGCTGATACGGATGCAGAACGTAGTTGCGAATCTGACTACCCCAAGCGTTGTCTTTCGTTTCGCCTCGTAGTTCCTCGACCTGCTTCTTATGCTCAATGCGCATCTGCGCCGCAAGACGGCTTTTCAGCACTCGCATCGCCTGCTCACGGTTCTTATGTTGACTCCGCTCGTTTTGGCAGGTTACGATGATTCCTGTTGGCGTATGCGTTATGCGAACCGCGCTGTCCGTCGTGTTAACGTGCTGCCCGCCTGCACCCGTCGCTCGATAAGTGTCGATCTTCAAGTCTTTTTCGTCAACTCCTATGTCAATACCCGCTTCTATTTCGGGAATGATGTCCACTGCGGCAAAACTCGTATGACGGCGGTGATTGGCATCGAAAGGCGACAAGCGAACAAGTCTGTGTACGCCATGTTCGCTCTTTAAGTAGCCGAACGCATTCACGCCTTCAGCCCTAAATGTGATACTCTTTGTGCCAGCAACGTCACCGGGAGTTACGTCGAGCACGGTCACGCTGAATTTCATTTTCTCGCTGAACATAAAGTACATTCGAGCAAGCATGACTTTCGGTCCCGCCTGCGCCTGCATGAATCGAAACGAGAGCGGCGGATTTGTCGAAATCGTCTGCGAGTAGCGCTGCTATTTCCATTTCGTCGAACGCTTCGACCAGAAGTTCAAGTCTTACAACGAAGTTCTTGTAATCAGAAGAGCCTTCGTCAATATCGCTGACTTCTTCGATGAACTCCCAAGCTATATCGAGTTCGTCGAGTTCCTCACATACACGTTCGTAGCGCTTAATTCTATCGCGAATGATTGACGCTTCACGGTTTACAAGCGCAGCTGTCTTTGCGTCTGTCCAAAACTCGGTAGATGCCATTCGCTTTTCAAGCTCGTTTAATTTTTCGCGCGAGCCCTCGACGTCAAAGGTAGCCTCCCATCTCAAGTAGAGAAGACCTTAGCCGTTTCAATCCGTCGCGTAATTCGAATGGCTGCATAGAGGAATGCTTATATCATAGTTTGAGCGGTTTTGTTTGTTTGCTCAAGTTTATTTACAAGTCGAGTAAGCGTGTACGCTTGTTAAAAGAAATCGAACGACTCGCCCAACATCAACACCCAGATAAAGCAGAAAATTGCGCAAATCAGACAAGCCCAACCGAACCAATCACCGAAGCGTGTATAGATTGTTAGGTTGTCGAGAAGTTCAACTCGCTCGATAAGCGTTGCGAATCGAAACAGACCCGTTTCCGCAACTATTCTACCAGAAGGATCGACGACGTGGCTGATACCGGTTGGTGAATCTCGGACCGTCCACCTTCGATTTTCGACGGCGCGAAACACGTCCATCATGCTATGTTGTTCCGTTCCACTCGGTTTTTTATACCAGCTGTTGTTTGTTATTATAGCGATAAGTTGTGCGCCTCGTCTTGTCTTATCGCGCAGAACATACGGTTTGACCGAATCAAAACAAATCGCTGTGGCTAGGTTTACACGCTTGTAAACTCCCTGTTGCGTTTCATACGGTACTTGTATCAACGACATACTGTCAAGTCTGTCAATATCCACTTCGCCCCATGGAAATGGAACGAATCTAACGGCACGTCGGAATGGCAACACTTCACCGAACGCAATAAGCACGCTCTTGTCCACCACACCAGAAATTCCACCGTTTCTGTCAATTAGTACAGCGCTGTTATAGTAAGTATTTTCTCCTGATGTAAGTGCACCAAACAAAAGCGGCGCATCTAGCTTTTCGGGAAGAAGCCTTACTTGAAGCGGGATGCTGTATTTGTATTCGCGGGAAACTATGTTGCCAATGGACGATTCGGGCCAAATTATCAAGTCAGCGGATTCGGCTTTCAAAGCACGTTCTGTTGCAGCAACGTAAGTCTTGCGAGCGATTATATTATATTGCTCCGTCCATTCAACATCGCTTTCGATACCTCCCTGAATAAGAGCTAACGCCATACTTTCACCGGTTTCGATAGTCGATATTCTAACAAAGCCGTAAGTCAACGCTGCAATTGAAATCGTTAATGCAATCGCGGCTGTTCTTATGAAAACGCTCCTATGCTTCACGCTGATTAGCAGTTGATAGACTGTTATGTTAATGAAAAAAATCAACCAGTTTACAAGCGCTACTCCGCCGATATCGCAAGTTTGAATGAAAATCGGCGATTTTGTGAGCGAGTATGCGGGAAAAACCCAAGGGAATCCCCATAATCCTACACCTTCAAAGAAAAAAATAGCTGCCGAGAATGTTGGAAGCATCCACCACCATTGAAGCTGATTAACTCTATCGAGCATATACCAAGTAAATAGAGCGATAAAGGCAAAAATCAATGAAAACACCAATGTTACCAAAATGACTGGTACGGGACCGAAACTAATTAGCCAGATCAATAATGCAGAATTTACAACTACACCGAACAGGTAACCGATTAGAAACGCTTCTTTGGGGGTAGGAGCAATACGAATTGCGACAAAGAGCGGGACGAAAGCGATCCAAATCAGGTGAGGGATTGTTGGAATCAACGCGAATTCGTGAGGAAAGCTTGCAATAAACAGCGCTCCGCTTAGTACTGCCAACATGAATTTAGCAATGTCTTTCATTTTGAAACCGCTGAACTTATCAGCCTCTGTTATTCAGTTTCAACAAGAGCGTCCTCGATGTGAAACAAATCAGGGAAAGCGTCTTCTAGCGAACCATCGCGAGCAATGTGCTTTACCGCGATTCCATATCTCAACAAAGTCTGCGCTATTAGGGAATGTCTATGAGAAACGCGCCAATCGGATTCACTCGACATAATACACATTCGGTTGTCCGGAATCAAATCTAATAGTTCGATCATGCCGTCCTTAAATGACTCTTCATGTTCGCGCTTAATTGAGTCGATTCGACCGTCCCTCGTTAAACACCCTAAAGTCAATCCCATCCAAACATAGTTGATGCCCAGTCGATGTAAGGTAGAATCAAGTCTATCGCGATCAAACTGGGGTAGATAATTCGAATAAGGGAACGCACGTACATCGACGAGCAGTTCGATCTTATGTTCAACGAGCATAGCGACGAATTCTTCTTGCGACATATCACTATGTCCAATGGTAAAACAAGTTAATCGTTCAGAAGTTGCCATCAGGCTGATTATAACATCGGAAAATCATTAAGATATTAAAAAAGTGTAGGTATGGCTATTAGCCAACAATCGAATCTACTCACTATTGTACTCCCTATTTTCCATTAACTTTGAATCAACAGATAACGATGTGAATACAAAGTACTTGAAACGAAGTAGGACTGATCTGAACAATGTCCGGTTTCGTTTAGATCAATTTATCTTGTGCGGTATGAGTTTTTACATCATAAAAAAAACCCTCCCTTGCGGGAGGGTTTATGTTAGTAATCAATCAAGTTTACGTATTCGGCGCAATACGAATCTCGTAGAATTTCGACAGTTCCGCCTGCGACGAGTTTTCACCGCCAATAGCAAACACAGTGTTGTTAATCACTGTACCGGCTAGATGAGCTCTCGGAAGATCGATTGGATTAGACTTCGACCACAAATTCGACAGCGGACTGTAAATCAGCGTGTCGGTCACAAGTGTGTAATCGCCGTTAGAATCGACTGCCGAGTATCCACCCATTACCGCAATAAACTCTTCGGTTGGATGCGATACAGCGATTGCTCCAGCTCTGGGCGCGGGAATACGTAATTCCGGGTTGCTTGTTGAAGCAACAGTAAGCGGTGGAAGAGAAATCCATACAGCGCTTGATAGGTTAATAGCTTCGACTGCGTTCGACACTTGTCCATCGGCTGTAACGCCGCCAATAGCAAAAACCCAGTTTCCGATAGTCGCTGTCGCGAAATCATATCGTGGTGTCGGTAAGTCGGGCAACAGCAACCAAAAGTCATATCGAGCAGGATCTAATGCTGTAGGGTTATATGTTGGCCAACCTTCATGAGGAAGGAAAAACCAAGTGTTTCCAGATACTGAACCCCCTTCCAGCCTACCGCCGGTCACTAAGAAGCCCTCGGCATCGGCAACGCCTGTAGTTCCGCCGAAGTTTAATCTCATGACAGCAGACGACATACCGTGTTGAGATAGTTTTGGCGTAACGCTGCTCCGGTAGCCCATAGCGGGACGGTTAATCCACTTCCATATGCCGTCGACGCTGTCAAGATACATCGTTTCGACAACTCCGGTAGTGCCATACAGGTTAGTAACACCGCCCGTCGCTATAACGTGGTTTTCAATCGAGCCGACTGCAAGTCCGCCGCGCGGCGTTGGCATGTTGGTTATCACCGCACCTGGGGTCTGGGAGTTGTCAACACCGTACGATTGGTCTCCCCAACGTACACGGTCAACCGATTGAAGGGCAACGTTTCCAGTGAATCCACCGATAGAGAAAATATCGCCTGCTACTGCCGCAACGCCGTGGTAGGCGCGGGGAAGCAGAGAATCTGTGACTAGAGAATTCTGAGTAGGTATTTCTGTAACGCTTACAGGAATTAGTCCTGTCACCGTGACAGGAGGAATGCTTGAGTCTAAAACCCTTACTGCACCCGGATAGTAACCGGATTCGAGTTGCCCAGCATCGTAAGATGCCATTGCAATCCTGTCAGCAGGCGTCATAGTCGCAGGATCGATAACGACCGCAAAATCGTCTTCAAACGTTCCCGGAGGGCTAGGATTACCCGCTGGACGAATATCGAACACGCCGTCGAAGTCGCGATCCCAGTACATCGTGTAAGGAGCAGTTCCGCCTGTTATCTCTGTGCTGAAAATAATGTTTGCTCCGCTGGAGAAATATTCACCGGTAATAAAGGTGAACTCGTCAATCTTCTCTTGAGCGAACGGCTTTGCTTTAAGCATGTTCACAGGCGACTGACCAGTTATATCGACCGAGCGCACCGGTATGTTAACTAGTACAGACTTGCCAACCGAGTCTTTGACACGCAATTTGCAAACGTAATCGCCGGGCCAGTTGTACGGGTTGTAAAGCGACTTGGTCGCACTATTCCAATAGGGAACCGTCGGCGCTACAACCTGTGTGTCGATGAAACCATCGCCTTCAAAATCCCATGCGTAAGTATAAGGAGGAGTTCCGCTTTCGCTTTGTATTGTCGAGACAGTGGCACTAAAGTTCACAGCGGGAACAATAGGCATACCGTTCGCATCAATATTGTTGCGATCTACTCGAACAAGAATCGGCACATCGCCTGAACTGAATGGTTCAGGGTTATCGTCAAGAGTTACACTTGGTTGCGTTACAACTATTACCTTGTAAGTTTCGGGCAGCGGTGGAGGCGTGTATTCACGTGGAACAACCTTAATCCCAATAAACTGCTGAACGCTGTTTCCGAGCGAGTCTATAGCTTGAAGTGAAACTAGTCTGTAATTCGCTTCCTCCGTCATTTCAGTGAGGTTGTTGTAGGAATATGTGTAATGCGGTGCAGTGAGAGTTGAGTCGACGCGATAGTCAATATTCGACGCGAATAACGTTCCGTTAAATCCGGGTTTAAGAATGCAATAGTCAAAGTTCCACCTGTAATCATAAGGAGGATTTCCATCAGCGGCATCTGCTAGAAAGCGAATATCATCTCCGCTTCTAAAGATGAAGCAATCAAGAACTTGTGGTTGTTCGTTAGCTTTAGTCGGCTCAAATATCCACTCGATAGTCTCAACCCCAAGCGCAGAGTTCATAACGCCGGTCTTGACTGGATTGAATTTGAAACTTGAACCGCTTGTAACAACAACTGTTACAGGATCGCTTATGCGAATCGCTGGGTTAGCTTTTTTTGTTTTCGTATCAACTCTGCTGTCTGTAACCCAGAAGCGAGCCGTAAAAGTAGATTGAGTAAGACCTAAAGCATCATCGGATTCGAGAAATGGATAGGTGAACGACGCGCTTGCAGTAGTTACGGTCGATCCGTTAGTGATGAAATCGGGCGCACCGTCGTCAGTGAAGTCCCAATAGAAATTATAAGGACCAACACCGCCGCGTATAACAGCGAGAAAATCGACGCCCAATGGGGATGGACCAACCTGCGGAGTCGCCGATACGAAAACGATCGACAAATCACTACCGTCGTCAGGTGCAGGTGTTCCTCCATCTTGATTTCCGCCTCTGTCGTTGTTGTCAACAGGCGGGGTGATTGTCGAACCGCCGCCACCGCAAGCAAACATGAACGCCAACGAGGCGATAAGCAGTATCGATACAACAAATCTGGTCATTTAGAAAACCTCCTAGCCGAAATGATGTGCCGCCCTAATAGGCGGCACACCTATAATTACAGGCTTTATGGTACCTGGAACTTCTCAACGTACGGATTTAGCCCTGTCTCGTCCATACCCATCAAGCGATAGTATGTAAATGTATCGGGCCAAGGATCCGATGCCGGACGCGCGGGAGCACCAAACGAATGCATCAAGCCGGAACCCTGCTTGGGAATTAGGCTTAGTGCGTTGGGGGTGAAGCTGCTACCCGTCAACGTGAATACGTCGCCAACGATTTTGTCTATCGAACGTCCGCCAAATACATGGAAGACGAAGCCAGTCGCATCCTGATCGATTCCAACGTTAAGACCTGCGACAGGCTGCGGCATGTTAGATAGCGTAGACCAAGTTCCTGTTGTAGGATTGTACTTGTCGGTAAATGTGAACACGTCAACTTGTTGTACGTAATTGCCGTTCTGATCAGTGCCGCCGAAAACATAAACCTTCCAAAGTTCACCTACTGCTGGATCGGGCCATTGCATCGCCACATCGAAATCGTATCTTTCAACCGGCATATACTGAATCGGACCGTTCTGTGTATTACCAGCGCGAACGTATGCCCAGAATGGAAAGCGCGGGTTGCGTGGATTTTCGTTTCCGGAGCCTTCCTGACTGTTCGGATCCTGACGAGGATCGAGAATACGGAACTCGTTTGAAACATTTCCGTCGGTTTCTTTACCGCCAAGTATGAACAAATAAGAGAATGGTCCGAGAGGCCAAGGCAAACCGCCGATGTATGGAAGCGATTCAATAGCGAAACCGCTGTGACCGTACAAGCCAACCGGCAGCGACGCTAGAGGTCCTGCACCGTCTTGTCCCGCACCCGGAGAGCGAGTTGGAACGATGGGAATACGCGGATCGTCTTCAACTTCAGGCCACATATCTTTGTCGGGGGCAAGAAAAGTATTGCGCCATATATCAACTTGATTGTTTGTAATTTGGAAATCGCCCGTCAAGCAACCGCATAGCTCCAAGCAGTCGATAGGTAAAAGTTCGGTGCCGAATCCAGGAGGATAATATTTCTGGACTGTCGTTAGAGCGAAACCGTTTTCATCGCGTCCGCCGATTACATATATAACGGGTACACCTAAACCAGGACCGTTCATCGGACTAGCGTCCAAGCCTCTTTCGGCTGGATCGTCTGGATGTAAGTTACCACCAATTCCAGCAAGAGCTACGCAGCCTGCATAGTCGGCGCCAGCAGGATTGGTTTCAACGGCTTCGTGTGTAAAGATGGCACAAGCGCTGCCCCTGGGGACAAACTGGTTTGCACGAAGGGTTGTTCCAGCAGGCTGCATGTAGCGTACAGGACCTACAGGGAACGCTCCACCGCCAACTCCTCCTAACGATCCATCTGCAGCTGCAGATGTTTCTACGGCGTTCAGTTCAATCCAAGCATTTGCTGGATAGAAAACAGGATTATCGTTAAAAGCTGTTCCGTCATACCCAGTTGGAGCGTCGGTTTCTGGATCAACGCCGTTGGGGTTGTAAGCCCAGTTGCTATTGGTTAGACCAACTACATCTTCAAAATTGCCGTCAGCAGTAAGAACATCGCCGCCGAACATAAACGTAATTCCGGTGAACGGATGCGTGGTAACGGCAGGATTTGATCTTAAAGCTGGTGTTACGTTTCCAAAGTTGGGATCTTTGTCAACGAAAGTAGCCGTTAACGGACGAACAGCATCGTAATGGAAACTCGCCGCTTGAGGAGTGACGGTTATCACGTTGGATACTGCCTCGCTTCCAAGCGCATCCGTAATTACTAGCTGAATCAATATCGGATCGTATAAAGTACCGCCTTGTACCGCAGTCAAAGGAAGACTAGCAAAGTGGAATGATGGGTTAGCGACGTTTGAGTTTCCTGGGGTTACTATTGCCGAACCCACTAAATCATGTGAAGGATCGACGCTGTCGTCTACTACAGTTGAGTTACTGTAAACAACCCAGTTATACGTGAAAGGTTCTTTACCACCTGCAACTTCACCAGTAAAGTTACTAGTAAATGGCACGCTTGCATTAACGACGCTGGCGGTTATTACTGCTTTTAGTTGCTGCGACTCCTCAACGCGAACCATAATGTTGCCGCTTCGAACTTCTAAGCCTTCAGAGTCGCGAACAGACAGCGATGCTTGGTAAACGCCGGGTGACGTGTAGATATAATCAGCTTGAGAAACCTTGTTCCAATTCGTTCCCGGTCCTTCACCGAACTCCCACTTATATTCGTAAGGTGTTACTCCACCTTCAGCTCCACCGTCAAATGTAACATGCAAAGGAGCTTGTCCCGTTGGCGGGTTTGCAAACGCGGAAAGCGTGATTGTACTGCTAGCAGGATAAACGTTGATTTCAGCGTTATAAGCGCTTGTGCGTCCGATAGCGTCAATAACTTCTAATGTGGGGTAATAAACCCACTTATCGGTAATTCTATCGCCGTTTTCATCTACAGCTGTGCCTATCAAGTTGTATGTGTAGAAGGGATTCTGGCTGAATGCATCGATATTGCCGTCGTTATCAAAATCCCACCTGTATTTGTATGGAGGCGTTCCGCCAGAAGCGAAACCTTCAAAAGTTACCTGCAGAGGGACTGGACCGGCAACTCTGTCGTTACCGAAAAACGCTTCCAATGGAGCGGGATTGTCTGGGGGCGATTGACCATTAACAAGAATAGTTCG
This sequence comes from uncultured Planctomycetia bacterium, assembly GCA_964602075.1. Classification (GTDB taxonomy): domain Bacteria; phylum 4484-113; class 4484-113; order JAGGVC01; family JAGGVC01; genus JAGGVC01. The sequence goes on along the minus strand of CAZRQJ010000011.1, from coordinate 8,789 downwards.
ATAACCATGCGCTTCCTCGCCTGCAGCATCCTTGACTCTAACGTGCGCGACGCTTGTTACGTTGTATGTGTGATAAGGGGTTTGCGCAGTTGAATCGAAAATTCCGTCATTCTCGAAGTCCCATGCGTATTCGTATGGCTCACGACCGCCGGTTGCGCTAACGAACAGGTTAACTTCCAGCGGCGCTGTGCCTGAACTAGGCGTAGCAGATGTCAACAGTGAAATCTTCGACAGAACCGGAAGGGGAGGATTAGTCCCATCGCCATTCTGTGAAGGTGTTCCATTATTACCGCCAGGATTTGTTGGCTTAGTGCCGCCTCCGCAAGAAAGTGTGAACGCGACAAGACCCACTACTATAAGCAGTGCAATAAGATAACGAGACCTCTTCATCTTCGACCTCCAAAAAATCGGGCTTCCAAGCCCTCCCCACAAATGACGGAAACACTCCGACGTTTGTGTTATACCCAAACACAATTATCAATTAACAAAACGAACTCGATTTGCATCAATTTTAACAATTTATTCGCAGTTATGTTTTGGCACGTTCGATGTAATCTCCTGTGCGTGTATCGACTTTAATCTTATCGCCAACATTGACGAAAAGGGGAACTTTTACAATTGCTCCGGTTTCAAGCGTTGCAGGTTTGAGCGTATTACTAACAGTGTCTCCCTTGATACCGGGTTCGGCTTCAGTAACCTCAAGAATCACCGTTATAGGAAGCTCAACGTTGATGATCTCGGCTCCGTTAAACTCACCCTTTACGGTATCTCCCTCACGCATAAACTTCTTAATGTCGTCAAATGCTTCGCGAGGCAGTTCGTACTGCTCAAAAGTTTCATTATCCATAAGCGTGAGCAACTCCGAATCGCCATATAAATACTGCAATTCTCGACCTTCCACGCGAACGTCTTGATATTTCGATTCTGGACGTGTTGTTTCTTCGACAATCGCTCCGCTCTTCAAATCGCGTATCTTGATACGGATAAAGGCGGGTCCTTTACCTGGTTTAGTATGTGTATACTCAATAACCTTCCAAATGCTGTTTCGATGCTCGAATACAACACCCGGTCTAAGGTCGTTAGCTGAAATCACGTTTATAAATCCTCCAGAACATCAAACATTTATTTTACCCGATAATCCTCAACTCGCAATCTAAACTGTTGAGATTTTCACATCCATTTTCAGTCACATGAACTAAATCTTCGATGCGAATCCCTCCTTCGCCAGGAACATAGATTCCTGGCTCCACGCTTAACACTGCGCCGGCAGGTATCAAGCAATCGGCTCCCAAAGCGAAAATCGGTTGCTCATGAACTTCAATACCCAAACCGTGACCCAAACCATGCAGGTAAACATATTCTTCAAAACCCATATCGACAATCGTTTTGCACGCTGCAGCATCGGCTTCATTACCGGTAATACCAGCTTTGATAACGCTTTCCGCGGCTCGCTTTCCTGCAATGACTGCTTTATACCGTTTCTCCCAAATCTCCGAGCAATTTTTGAAAAATACAGTTCGTGTCATATCCGAGCAGTAACCATTCTTCATAACGCCAATATCGAACTTGATCGGGGCGTTCGGTACTAGCGATTGCTCGGTAAATCCGGCGTGTGGTTTTGAACTGTTAGTTCCGCTCGCGATAATCGGAGAAAAACTCGACATTTCGCCGCCGCGTTTTCGGATGGCGTATTCAAACTCCGCAGCTAGATCGCATTCCCTAATTTCATCCGTGACGAAATTGAGAATATGCAGAAAGCTATCTTCATTTATACGAATTGCCTCGCGAATAGCTGCAAGCTCATGTTCATCTTTAACCATTCGAAGTTCTTCAACGAGATTAACTTTTGGAACTAGCGTTATTGGAGCAAAATGTTCGGCGTATTTGTTAAATGTTAGAACCGACATGTGAGCTGATTCGATTCCGAGTTTTCTAACTAAGCACCTATCGAGCAGGTCTTTAATGACGTCCGGTAATTTTCTGCCCGTAAAATCGACGATTTCAAAATGCGGAATGCTCGCCACAGCTTTTTCGATATATCTACTGTCCGTCAGAAAGTATCTGGCATAAGGCGTAATGATCAAGTATGCGGATGAACCTGTAAATCCCGTTAAATAATAGATATTCGGGTTCAAACTCATATTAGGCGCGCACTGTATGAGCAAGGCGTCGATACCTTGCGCGTCAAAACCGCTTACGAGTTTTTCAACCCGTTCTTGATACATAAACACCCCAGAAATAAACACTGCATCATATCACTGCGCGCGGACATATGCAAGTAGAATCGGTAAACTAACAGGTATTGTTGATAACTTGAACAACTAAATTTGCGTTTCGTCTTTCGACCAACGAAGCTTGCCGCCGCCGTTAAGAGCCCAAAGCTCGTACTCTGCGCTTCTAGCCAGCGAACTTCGTGGTGACATCTCTATGGCTTTTTTTAGAAGTTCTATTGCTTCTTCTTTATTATTGAGGGTCTTAGCCAAAATAGCGACTTCAAAAATTATGTTTTGATCTGCTGGATTGTTTTCTAGATAGTCCTTATAAACTACGTATGCTTCAGCCAGTTTGTTGGAGCGGTTTAGAAGTTCGGCATACTGAAGGGCTTTTTCACCGTCTGTCTTATCGCTTTCATAAGTAAGGCGCGCTTCATCGAGAGCGACCGTCGTATTGGTCCTCTTAATAGTTTTCGCTGTCGCTTTAGCGTCTCCAAATAAATGTTCACTCACCATGAACCCCAATGAATATGAGCTTACCCATCAATTATACCCACCGACATTGATTTACACGGATTTAATAATGTTTTGTTCAAAAAAACTTAGCCGATAAAAAAATATAGTTTCAGGCGCATCTTTATTAGAGAATTATGAGTATAAAGTTTTTATCTTCTCCTCCAAAATTTCAAATGAGAGGTTCGTCATCAGAATCGGGCGTGCATCTCTTGCGGATACAAAAGCCGCATTACTCCATGATAATTTTCCAATAAAATTCGACCTAGCTCTATCGCCAGGTGCCCTTAACTACGTGAGAGTTGTACCTTTGAATGGAAACTCGCAGCCAGGAATCGCCAGTTCGGTTTGCGCGGTCGCAAACGACATTCCGCCATCAATTAGCTCTGTAAATCCTCTAAGCGGTTCAGAAGGAACAGAGACTTCATTCACTGTTCAAATTCGACAAACTCGCCAATCCCGACGACGGAAGCTGACAGCGAAATATGCTCAAATATGACTATGAACTTAGTCACGACGGTGGCGACTCTCAACAAATCTAACGGCAAATCAGTATGTCAAACCTAATCTTGTAACCTTAACGTGTTCTTGTGCGAACTGGTATTCAAGCCGAATAGCAACTGGAGGTTAAATCCTGCAATCAGCGTTGCTTGTTCAGCAAATGAACTACTCCGTCGCTGATTGATCTGTTTCGTGTTTGAACTCGGAAAACGACATAAGTACAGCCACCATAGTTTTTGTCGTCACCAAAAGCGGAGTCTCACTAATGTATTTTGCTATATCGTTGGCAGTGTGATAGTTCTTATCAAATCGCCAATGGACATATGCGACAGGAATTCCGAAAGCGGCAAACTCCTCGTGATCGCTATATGGTTTCCCTTTACCGGTAGCGACATTCTCCCATAATTCGTGAGCTTTTTTTGCGATTACATCGCGCCATTCCGTCGAAGTGTTCAGACTTTCCACTAACATTTTGTCGCCAACTCCAACCATGTCGAGCGATGTCATAAATTTGATGCGAGCGCGCCATTCCGGCGATCCTGCAACTTGCTTCGATCCGTAATGATGGTTATGAGCGGCTTTGTCAATCTTCTCTTCCGCACCGAAAGCTATGAAACATATCGTGTACTCCGGTTTGTAATTTGCTTTTTTTAATATTCCAGCTATTTCAAGCATCACCGCTACACCGGACGCGTTGTCGTTTGCGCCGGCCACGAACGGCATGAACAGCTCTCGA
>CAZRQJ010000011.1:0-4816 GCA_964602075.1 uncultured Planctomycetia bacterium | reverse complement strand
TTGCGCCCGGCGAAGGCGGTTTTGAATCAATGTGCGCGCCAACAACGATTACTTCGCTCTTGACGCCTTCAAGTTCTGCAACTACGTTTCTCGATGTCTTTCCGTTGGGAATTGAAAAAGGTATCGTTCTTGGCGTGTAACCATATTCGAGAAACGATTCGCTTATGTAAGCTGCCGCAGACTCTTCCTTAGAGCTGCCTGATTCCCTAACCCCGATGTCTGTCGCAAGTTTCTCGATATGCCTCGTTATTCTGTTAATATCGATAAGAGCCAACACTTCGCTAATCGATACATCCGTTCTCGGCAAAGAAGTTGATAGCACTTTTTCAATTTGCTTTTGCTCTTCAAGATCGTTTCTGCCCTCTACAAACCTCGATTTCTGATCAAAACTTAATACGACGGAAAAAAAGCCACAACAAATCAATAACGTTGCAGTCACATTAAGAACAAACTTACGATTCAGTTTGAACCTCCAAAAATGCTATTTTAACTTACAAAGAAACATCAGTTCAATGCGGTTTGTTATAATTCGTTGTCCGCAAGGGCGAGTGGTGGAATGGCAGACACGCAAGACTTAGGATCTTGTGCCGCAAGGCGTGGGGGTTCAAGTCCCCCCTCGCCCATTTTTTTCAGTGTAGTTTAGGTTATGTTCCGATTTCACAGCTTCAAAACAACAGCTAACGCGAAGAAGTTCCAGTTGTTTTAACACCGTTCATCGCGTATAAGCGGTTTATCATACGCGCTTCATCAACATTTAAGCAGTTTTCGCAAAAACTTTAACTGTGTTCGTAAGTATCGTCGAATTCGGAATAAGTAATCTGTCGTTATCGACTTGCAGCGTTGTATAGCGCAAATCTATCTCAAGAACTTCGCCTTTAAGACCTGTCACTTCGACGATATCGCCACTCTTGAACGGTCTGCTAATCAAAATCAAAAAACCAGCAGTCGCACTGGAAACGAGATCTTTAAGCGCAAATCCGAGAGCGAACCCGGTAAGCCCCAACCCAGCAACAAGCGCAGTTAAATCCACACCGGTGCTACCGAGCGCTGTGATTACTCCCATTACAATAATTGCAGAGCGAACTGCGCGTCCTATCATAAGCAGTACATCGCGACGCGACGAATCTCGTTCGGCAATGCGCTTGAAAATTGAGAAAGTAATTCCTGCAACAATGTAAAAAACGACAAACACGACAACAACTGTCGTAGCAATCTTCACCCATGAAAGCAGAATTACTTTGTACAACTCCACTTGTTGTCCGCTTAGTGCAAGCCCTACCTGACCCATCACACACCTCATAGTCAACGTTAAATTTTATCTTTAGAGTTAGGAATGGTAAAACTTGATGTTTGAAACAGCTCAATCACGCTGACATCCATCCAAGTCAAATCCGAATACTCTATCCAATTGAACTTCTCCGACTTTTTAAATTCTATTTTAGCGGCGTTCCAGTAATCAACCCAAGAAACATAACCTTGCTGATTCTTCATAGATTTGCCGTACTTCTCTTCGTACAAAATCAAAGTATCGTCGAGATCCCTCGACTTATAAGTGCCATGGATGAAAACAAGACTGACTTCGTGAATCTTTCCGCCCCCGACGAGCACAAAAATGAACATGCCTTGAGTTGGATCGACCTTGATTGTGCTTATCGGCGAACCGATAGAGTGAAAACACAACGCCTCGAATCTACCGCCAGAATCGGTTTTTTTGCCTACATACTCGTAATCCGGATTAACAGAGTTCACCGCAGATTCAATCGGCGCACCGATTACAAAACCGTCGAAACCTATAATAGGCGCGTTAACGAACGAATCGTTCTTGCTTAACATTCCATTGTCATACTTCAAGACAGAGATGTACTTCAAACGATCAGTCGCCTTACCGCCCCAAGCCCAACAAATGACGTTTGTGCCGTTTGTTAGCTCGTAATACTGACAAATTCCAGAGTCTTCATCTGTCCACTGAAGCGCAAAAAACTTGCTTGAACTTGTAGTTGCAGGATCCCATCCAAGTCTGGACTTAAAATGTGTTTTGAACGCTTCGCGAGATTCTGGCGGATTGTGACGGAAATCGATATCCATTCTGAATGCAACAACAATGCCGTTATCTGAAAACGAAGTGCATACAGTTGGAGCGCTCAAATCGAGGTCTAGATCGCCTTGCCAATTGATAACTTCGAAAGTATGCGCTATGACATCAGGCTCAAGGTTGTATGTGATTCTTTCAGTTTCGGGCGAACAGTGCAACGACAGCGCTTCAGCGTTTGTCGCAGCTCCAAGTTTAAACCCCAAAACACCATCAACGGAAGTATGCGCGATACCTCTTTTTGATTCAGTTTGCTTTGGCTTCAATTGAGCGTTCGCGCAGATAGAGCTTAAGACAATTAAGCTAACAATAGATAAGACATTCATCAATAGTCTAAACATATCTACCTCACGAGCAAGTTGACAAGCGGTTTACTCGCCCGTCAACCAGTAAATATCTGTTCTGCGCCAGTCTGCGACAAATTCTGTCTCGTCGAAGTAAATCCCCAGCTCTCTTTCGGCAGTTTCCGGTCTGTCGCTTGCGTGAACAAGGTTGTTAGCGATATCTACGCCAAGAGTTCCACGAATGGTTCCGGGCGCAGCATCTTTCGGATTCGTTGCGCCGACAAGTGCGCGTACTTGCGCAACTACATTCGGCCCTTCCCAGCACATTACCACAACCGGTCCACTCTGGATGTACTCAATCAAACGCGGATAAAAATCTCTACCCGCGTGCTCTTCATAGTGACGAGCAGCCAATTGCGGCGTTACGCGTATAAACTTCATTGCACGAAGTGTCAATCCTTTTTTTTCAAAAACGGAAACGATATAGCCGATGAGTGAGCGCGCTACTCCGTCGGGCTTAACCATAACGAAAGTTCTTTCTGCCATATTTGTCCTTAAGAAAGTAAAATCGCACTATTATAACCAGTAAAGTCAATGCTAAGTGATAAATTGAGGCAAAGCGTGAGCGTCGTTTAAGGTAGTATAGAATGTCGGCTGTTTACCGATTTAGTTGTAAAGGTATAATATTCCTTGCGGAACTTCAAATGTCGTTAGAGGAAGCATGAGCGAAAGAAGAACTAAATTTTATTATTTTTTTGCTTCGGCGACCGTATTCGCTTTATTGATTTCTCTTTTTGTGTTCACATCTTGCTCAAACAAAAAGCTACAAGATGTTAACCCGCCCCCTCAACAGCCGCCAGATCGGAACACACCGTCTTACCCGAGCGATCAATGGAACTCAATACTTGAAAAACCGTTTGAATTAAACGACAAATACATAGCGTCCTCGTTAGATTCCAAAAAACTCCTAGCATGGGCCGATTCTCGCAGTATAAACGCGAATGTTATCGAACCGATACACAAGGAACAAACTAGCGTTGTAAGCGATTTAGAGAACGATGCGCAAGTTTCAACAACCGCACTAATTGAGCTAAACACTTCCGATGTTGACCATTTGGAAAGCGCTCGTTCAGTTGACGGAGTATTGAGCGTCAACCCAAGGAAAACATATAAGTCGTCAAATGTCGAATTGTCGTATCTCAAAACTCCAAGTTACTTACCAAACGATCCATATTTTGTGGAAGCAAAAACTGATAATACGACCGATCCGCCAACCCTACTGCCTTATCAAAAAACCACGCTTGAACCGATAAGCGTTGAAGGCGCATGGGACCTGGCTCGCGGCGCAGGCGTTAAAGTTGCCATTATTTCGAGCGGCGTTTATACAGCTCACCCGGACTTGTCGGGTAGAATAAGCGTTTTGTCGAAAAGCATCACTGAAAGCGGCACAAACATTGTGATCGGCAGCAATATCAGTGAGCCTGACGGTTCACCAATTGGCGCAATCGGCACTTATCTAGCTGGAATCATCGCATCAAGAATCAACAATAGCATTGGCATAGCTGGGATAGCACCCGAATGCGAACTAGTAGTTCTGAAAACCGGGCACATCGCGAGCAATCCCGATCCTGAATGGGTTATGTCCGATGCAGAGATCGTTAGCGCTCTAGACATTGCGATATCTTCAGGCGTAAAAGTAATATTGCTGCCGCTGACGGCGCTTTCTAATCCCGCAGAAGAAACCTTAATCGAAGGCGCGCTTGCAAGATGCGCTGCCGCGGAAATACTCGTAGTCGTTCCTGCTGGGGACGGCAATCCGCCAATTGACGTATCTCAAGTTTATCCTGCGAACAGCAATTTGGAAAACGTTGTTGCTGTTGGCGGATTATTCATTCCTACCAATGTTCGTCTAACTTCATCAAATTTAGACGTGGCTGACAATTACATCGACATTGCCGCTCCGGGATTTGCATTAGTAACTACAGACAAACGCGCGGCTGATCCTGAAACGGACCCCCCCATAACCGGATATGTATATGCCAACGGAACACCTATGAGTGCAGCGTTAGTTACAGGAACGATAGCGCTTATCGCTTCCGCAATGGGAGAGCAACATTTTCAAGTATCAGTAGTACGCGAGATTCTCCAAGGCGGAGTCGATACTTGGTCTAGTATGGGGGTTCCAGACCAGCGAGTCGGATCGGGCAGGCTGAACATAAATCGTGCTGTAAGCCGCGCTTACGCTCAAATACATGTTCCCAGCGGTCTTCGGTTCAGTCAATTCGTTACCAACCCCACCGTCAATAAAAACGGCACACAGAATAAGAGCGTTTATGTAACTGCCAATGTTTACGGAGGAATAAAGCCATACAAAGTCCGTATTGATTGGGGAGACGGAACGTCATATCCACCCGGTTCCGTTAATTTCGCTCCGTATTCGACT
>CAZRQJ010000010.1:0-26285 GCA_964602075.1 uncultured Planctomycetia bacterium | reverse complement strand
AAGGTTGTAGACAAAGGAAGCGTTGACGGTTTATTTATAACAACAAGTGGGGTTGGATTTATCACCGATCCATTAGACATTTCTCCGTGTAACGCTGCACCAAATCAGAAAATAATAATAAACGGAACGATTGGCGATCACTCGATAGCTGTAATATCCGCCCGAGAAGGATTGTCTTTTGCTGGGCAGGTTGAAAGCGACTGCACACCACTAAACCATTTGATTGAGTCTGTCATACGCGTCGTTCCAGATAAAGTGAAGGTTATGAGGGACCCGACTCGGGGCGGTCTTGCAAGTTCGTTAAACGAAATCGCCGCTGCATCTAATGTTGATATAACCATCTACGAGGAGCTTTTACCCGTGCATTCGAAGGTTGTAGCCGCTTGTTCTCTGTTGGGTTACGAATTGCTTCATCTAGCAAACGAGGGCAAATGCGTCTTTTTTGTCGATGACAAAAATGAAGCTGTAAATAAAGCACTTAGTACAATGCGACTTGATGACTTAGGACGAAACGCTGCGGTGATTGGAGAAGTTAACTCCGTAACGCCGACTGGCAGAAAGCCGCGAGTCGTAATGAAAACAATAGTCGGCGGTACAAGAGTGGTAGATGTTTTATCCGGCGATCTCTTGCCTCGAATTTGTTGATTATGTCATCTGCATTAAACTCCTGTGAATCTAGCTAAATAATAATGGTTTGTGTCAGTTTTACTAGCATAGCGCGGTATATTTGAAGGGCAGGGCTTGGCTCTGTTGAGATCATTTGAAAGGGAATTTCATGCGTACTGTTTATCTAGATCATTCGGCGACAACTTATGTGTTGCCTGAAGTGCTTGATGCAATGCTTCCTTACTTTTCCGAGAATTTCGGTAATCCTTCGAGCCTTCACTCGTTTGGGCGCGCAAATCGTAAGATTCTGGATGATTGCAGAGAAAAAGCGGCTTCGCTTATGGGTGTGGAATACGACGAAATCATATTCACCGGGAGTGGAAGCGAATCCGATAACGCCGCGATTATTGGCACATTACTTGCGTTAAAAGATAAGGGCAACCATATTATCACTTCTACTATTGAGCACCACGCTGTCGAACATGCGTGCGAATTCGCGAAGAAGTATTTTGGCACTGAAGTTACGTATCTACCGGTTGACGCGGATGGGAGAATTAATCTCGACTTTTTGGAAGACGCTATTACCGAAAAAACAATATTAGTGTCGATAATGACCGCTAATAACGAAGTCGGCACCATTCAAGATATCGATGCTATTTGTGACATATGTAAGAGAAAAAATGTCAGGTTCCACACCGATGCTGTTCAGGCAGTCGGGTTGTACGATTTGAATCTAATTAAACGACCGATAGATTTAGTGAGTTTTGCTTCACATAAATTCTATGGACCGAAAGGAGTAGGCTGTTTAGTTAAGAACAAAAATGTGAAAATTGTGCCTTTGATCCACGGCGGTTCACAAGAACTGGGTTTGCGCGCGGGAACAGAAAATTTACCGGGGATAGTTGGATTAACGAAGGCTCTTGAAATTGCAGTTAAAACAATGCCGTCAACTATCGAACGGTTGACTCCATTAAGAGATAGATTCATCAAAACTGTGCTTGACGCTGTTTCAGAAACGTCGCTGAATGGACATCCAATCCATAGGCTTCCCCACAACGCTAACATTGCTTTCAAACGGATAGAAGGTGAGAGTATTTTACTTCAACTTGATCTTCATGGGATATCAGCATCGAGCGGCAGCGCTTGTTCATCGAAAAGCCTAAATCCCAGCCATGTGTTGACTGCCATGGGTCTCGATCCAGTTGAAGTGCATGGAAGCGTGCGTTTCACTTTTGGACGAAGAACTACCGATGAAGACGTAGATTATGTGCTCGGCGTATTACCGGATGTGGTCAACAAACTGCGCAGCATAAGCGCAGTTTATTAAGGCAGCTAAACCTCTGGATCCCTGAACTTGCCTTCAAATACAAACTCATGTTGCGGTTTGCGTGGTGCCGGGTTTTCCTTTTCAGCAAGTTCTGCGGGAAGGAAGTCTCTCGGAGCAATTTTACCGACAGCAATTACCGCAATAGGGAAGTAACCGCTTGGGACATTAAATCCACTTTGAACTGAATCACGGTTAAAACCGGACATACCATGTGTAACATACCCACGTCGAGTTGCTTCGAGAGCCAAGTAACCCCATGCGCATCCACAGTCAAACATGCCGACAGTGTTTGATTCGCCTGTTGCTGTGAACTTTGCCTTGCCAAGCAGAAGCACCAATGCCGATGCTTTTTGTGCCCAGTTCCAGTTGAATTCGATCAAGACATTTTTAAACCGGTCAAATTCAGGTGTGCCACGGAGAGCGTATACAAACCGCCAAGGCTGCTCGTTGTATGCGCTTGGAGCGAAACGAGCCGCCTCGAATATTGCAAAAAGATCCTCGCGTAAAATCGGATCGCCTGTCATAGAACGCGGCGACCATCTTTCGAGTATGTGCGGAAGAATTTCATATTCAGGCTGTCTGTTGTCGTGACCCATAACAGAAATCATAAAGTAAACACCTCAAGTAAATTTGGGACGCGATTCTATACCATACTAAGGAGTGTTTTAGCAAAATACACTTAGCAAACGATCAATTTCGTATTTGAAGTTATTGCAATATGTGATTGATATGGAAGAATAAGCTAATCAGTTTGACTTATCTAATCCAAAGTAAACACTAGTTATCCGCGGATAAATGGGTTGGTTGTTTTCTCGTATCCAACAGTTGTATTTGGACCGTGTCCGCAGTAAACAATTGTGCATTCTGGGAGCGTGTATATCTTTTCCTTAATAGACTTAAGCAGTTTTTTGTGATTTCCTCCCGGCAGATCTGTGCGACCGATCCCATTTTTGAAAAGAGTGTCACCAGCTATCAAAAACCCGTCATGATACAAGCAAATTCCGCCTTCAGAATGTCCAGGCGTCTCCAGAACTTTTAGAAGTTCGATTCCCAAAGTAAGTTCATCAGATTCAGAGATGTATCGATTAGGGACCGGAGATTCACTTGCAGTAAAGCCGAACATTGTTGCCAATTCGGTTTGAGCTTTCAGCATATGTTCATCGGCTTTGTGAATTAGAAGCTCTGCTTGGGGGAAGCGGTTTTTGAAAAACCTGTTGTGAAAAGTATGATCGAAATGACCGTGCGTGTCAACAATGTATCTAAGCAGGAGACCTGCGGATTCGATTTTACTAGCTAGAAACTCGGAATCCATCGTTGGGTCAATTAGTGCACATTCGAGAGAAGTTGAATCATGAACGATAAAAACGTTATTTTCGAGCGCTCCGCAAGTGTAGCTGTCAACAATTAAAGGCATGAAATCACCTAGTCAGTTTTGTATTTTGATATAGCGAAAATCTCAAGTCGGTTCGAGTTTTTCATAACAACTGCGCTTGTTTTACCGCTGTCTGAACAAGCTGCAAGACGAACGCTGGTTGCTAAAGTAGTGTACTTATTGTTGTCGAGAAGTATAAATCTCGTATCACCTAATGCACCAGAGTTTGATCGTGGTCTGAACAGCGCCGCATATCGATTTGCGCCAATCGTCCATACGTCTTCGAATTGACCTTTCAAGTCGCAGACACGTTTAGCTAAACGCTCATCGTTCGGAATTTGCCACCAGTTGTTGGGGTCTAGTCCTGACTTACCTGCAACTGTTCGAGGATCTAAGAGTATTGAACAACCGAATTCGTGAGGAATCAAACCGTCTTTAAGAAGCGATCCTTGAATGAGAGGATAATCCGATGGGTTATCCAAAGAAATACGGACAAGCAAAGGAGGAGAATAGCTTATGCTTTTGTATATTGCAGATGATAAAAGCAGATCGTAAGAGATTGGGCAAAAACGAAGGACTCCGATAAGCGCTGGCGCGCCAAAAAACACATGAGATGTCGGTTTCAATATCCCGAATTCGCGCTTTTTGTTTAAGTCGAACAAGATCAGTTCAGGGCCAGAGTTTGTTACAGGGTGGTTAGAGATCAATAGATAGCGGTCGTCGTATGAAAAGTCGGCTGACAGTATCTGCGTGTCAGGAGGAACATCTAGTGAAATCGCCTCGACGAGTTCTGTTGTATCGAATTTTAATAGTACACATGGCGGCGTCTTATACTGACCGGATGTTTGCCAAATTAGAAGGTAGCGTGTTGATAGCGAAAATCTCGCATCAGTGTTTGCAAACCAGCCAGGAGAGCTTGTAAGGTTGGAAAAAAAAGTAGACGTTACAGTTTTCGTTTTGGACGGTCCGGTAAGGTCAAGCTCCCAGATTGCAGCTCCTTCGGGATTTACAAGGTACATCACCAGATGAAGATCATCGCGAAATCTTATATGAGTAATGTATCCCTCTTCAAAATCCCAAATGCCGAGTCGTTGGTGTTTATCGCCTGTAGGTGTTGGAACATCTACAGCGAAACAATTAACTTGCGAGTAAGGCAACAATAATAGAATGAACGTTACTAACAAGGCACTCGTTATATCTGCGCAAAACATCGGCTTGTATCGGTTAGGCGACTGCTTATTGATATTGAAGTGTTTGAAAAGCATGTTGAATACAATGATTACTTGGAGAAGATTAAGTATCAATATTACCATATTGTAATCAAAACAAAAATACTGCCGTCTATTAACGCGAGGGTAGCGTGATAGATGGGTTTCGGGTATAATTCATTGCCCTGCAATTTCGTGGCTATGAAGTTGATGGAGTCAACACCTTAGTCGAGGGAGCCGGGTATGCGATGCAGATTGCACGCCGAAGTTCCCACCTAGACATTTCGACTGTACCAGCCTAAACCACGACGCGGGGTTTGCTTTACTTAGTATTTACATGGCTCAACAAATAAACAACCAAACTCAATTCGACTTAGAAAAAGCTCAATCAAGACAACTCTTAGTTTGCGTTTTCTTGATGGGATTCTGTAAGTCATGCAGTCAAATGTTTAACGTTTTTCAAGCAATAGAATCGCGCTTTGGAGATACGGCGCGTTTTATGTCGATTAACCTAGATGAGAATCCGAGAATAAGTGATTCGGAAGGTATTCTTGTTGTTCCAACGGTCATATTATATAAGAATGGTCGTGTAGTGAGCAGAGTGTTTGGAGTAAAAAAAGAAGACGAGTTCTCAAGAATTGTTCAAGAAGCTCTAGTTAGTTAACATACCGCTCTAGTCAGAAAAAAAATTGCAGAGGGTATGCTGTTTTTATTGACGCTTTATCCTCTTAAACATATAATCCCGTGCCATGCCTTGGTGTCGTAAGTGCAAAATTGAGTATAGAGAAGGTTTCACCACATGTTACGATTGTGGCAGTCTTCTTGTCGATGCTGCCGACGAAGACTTCGATGAAGACGACGTGGTGGAAGAGAGCGATCTTACGGCAGATGAAATCGAAGAAGCATTCTCGAATGGAATGGCTTCTTACGAAGACGACGAATTTGAAGATGCTCTCGAATCCTTCAATGACGTAGTGCGCGCAGATAACGAGCATCAGGAAGCGTTCAATATGCTCGGACTCACATTTGCCGCACTAGATTTGCCGCGTGAAGCTTGGAGAAGTTACAAACACTCTTTGCGCATAGATGACAGCGATCCGGTCACTATCTTTTATATTGCGGATTTTCTATGCGATCAAGGAGATTACGAGCTTGCCAAAGACTTTGCACGTCGGCATCTCGAAATAGAAAAGGACATTGAAGAGCGCCAAGAGATGCTAGCGATTCTTGAAAAAATTCAGAAGCATCTTGACGCCGGCGATAGTGGTAACTTCACTGCAGATACTTCGCTTGAGTTAGACAACCTATCCTCAAGCTGTCTTGAATGTAAAGCGCGACTGCCTGTTGACGCACCATATTGTCCTGTTTGCGGTGCAGTCCATATATATCCGGATGAGACGGTAGAATTCGATGCGTTTCAATCTGCTGACGATGAATACGACGACGAAGATGATGTTCCTCGTCTCGATAGCGAGGAAGCTATTAGTGGTGAAGACGACGATTTTTCTGAAGACGAAAAGTTGTAACCAAGTCGCTTAAGGATTCTTTATGTTGAAATGTGATCGCTGGATTAGGCATATGGCGTCAGAAAAACACATGATTGAGCCATTTGCTGATGGGGAAATCCAAAGCGGGGTAATAAGTTATGGTTTATCTAGCTACGGCTACGATGTACGTTTAGCGAGTGAGTTTCTTGTATTCACAAATGTTTGGGGGGCGGTTATCGATCCGAAATCCTTTAACAATCAAGCGTTTATTGAGTATCAAGGCAACGAGTGTATTATCCCGCCTAACAGTTTTGCACTAGCAAGAACGATTGAATTCATAAAAGTACCGCGTAACGTTCTTGTCATTTGCCTAGGCAAAAGTACATACGCTAGATGCGGTATTATTACAAACATAACTCCTTTAGAACCAGAATGGGAAGGACATGTAACAATCGAAATCTCAAATACAGCACCATTGCCAGCAAAAGTATATGCAGGTGAAGGTATCGCCCAGCTGATATTTCTTGAATCCGACGAAGTTTGCGATACAAGTTACAGTGATAAAAAGGGTAAATATCAAGGACAAACGGGTATTACTCCGCCGAAAGCATAAGACGATTGACAAGTTACGATTTTACGACCGATTAAGTAATGGTAAACTATAACTGATGAACAATCAGTCTCTTTATGTATTTATCATCGCTTTCGTTATCCCTTCGTTATTCTTTCATGAACTCAATGAAGAAGTTTCGATGCTTAGTGATTCCACACAGCGAAATGCGTCAGCAGTTGTACACTTCCATAACTCCGATGATGATTGCATATCTTGTCATTCTCGAAAAATTAATTACCCATCCTTATCCGAATTTACATCAAAAAAATGCGATGACTGCCACACTGGCAGCTTCGCTCGCTCGTCAATCACAGAATGGAGGCATCCAATTGAAGACTTTGCTTATGTAGGCAAAAGTTGTGTTGACTGTCACGAATTTAACGATGAAGGTATTGCAAAAGATATTGTGGATATAGACCCGCTATGTATAGCATGTCACAGCGATGTGCGTAATGAATTTAGGTTATTAAGTAAGCATCCATTAAGCGAAGGAATGATCGGATGTTCAGATTGCCATAAAGTCCATAAAGATAGATTTATGCCTCTTATTGTAAATGATGTTGAATTACTGGGCGCACTTACCTACGAGTGGCACGATCCAGTAAAGCAGAATGAATCTTGTTTGGGTTGTCATTCGTGGTTTAGGCTGACATCGCTTACAAACAGCGGCTTTATCATTGCCAACGTCAGTAACTTACATGAAGTTCACTGTAAAGATGGTTTCTCTGCATGTATCGAGTGTCATAATCCGCACGGGTCATATGCTCCCATGTTGATTCGCGAAAGGTTGTTAGACGGAAAATCGCTCCTTTACAATCGCGGCGAAAGTTGGGGTACATGTAGCACAAATTGCCATTCGCGAGCTCACATACAGACATTGTATGGTGCCGATCCAAAAATGCTATCATTTCCTTAAAAAGCACTAAAAGAGTCTAAGGAAGTATTATTGTTTTCCCAATTCCAGTCCCGTCTTTGATCGCGCGCCAAGCTTTTGGTGCGTCATCGAGGGCAAATATTGAGCCAATATGTGGTTTTAGAACTCCATCTTCCAAGTACTTACGCAAATCTTGTTCTGCTTTGGCTAATAGTGCAGGATACTCACGTAAGGTCATCATTGTGAAGCCAAGAACTCCTGTCGCTTTACTAATAAGAGCAGCGAAATCGATAACCGGGGGCTTTCTGCTGACGGCTCCATAAACTACTACGCGGCCTATCGGTTTAAGCGCTTTCATTAAAGTAAACGTAGTATCGCCGCCAACAGCGTCGAAAGCGTGATGGATTCCGCCAAAATTTTTTAACTCATCTGCCAGATCTGATTCCTCTGTAGCAATAACATGGTCTGCTCCAAGTGAATTGATAAAATCCTTTTTCGCAGATGTTCGTGTTGTTGCAACTACAATTGCTCCCTTTGCTTTAGCTAGTTGAATTGCTAAGTGGCCAACTCCACCCGATGCTGCGGTGATGGCGACTGATTGTCCTGCTTGAACATCAAGTAAGTGAACCAAACCGCCCCAGGCGGTTAAACCGGCAAGCCAGAATGCACCAGATTCCTCGTCCGACAGAGAACTTGGAGTATGCATTAGATCGTCGGGTATGCAGCATACATACTGCGCGAATGAACCTTGTATTCGTCCAAAGCCAACGCTTCCCTGCCTAAAAGTAACTCTATCGTTCTGTTTGAATCCTGTTACAGAATAACCGACTGCTTCAATAACACCTGCGCCTTCAAAACCTGGTTGGTAGGGCAGAGGAGGCTTGCGAAAGTAATGTCCAGCCGTAATCAGTACATCGACCGGGTTAACACCGCTTGCCTTCACTCTTACGAGTATCTCGTTGTCTCTTGGTATCGGAGTCGGTAGATCTTCTATTTGTAATACGGATTCACTACCGAGCTCATTAAAACGAACTGCTTTCATGCTTACCTCAATAATGTCGCTCGTCTAATTAAGGAATGGAGAGGACAAAAGAACATCCCGTGATTTTAACCTGTCAAATGTTACAGAGCTAAGAGCTTTTTTAATACTATCATCAAGACGCGCCCAAACTTCATGCGCGGCACATTCAGATTGTAAATCGCAATCAGACGGTTCTTCCATACAAGGAGTTAGTTCAATTGGCCCATGTATCGCTTCTACTACCTCAAGCAGCGTTATTTCGGATGCGGCACGTGCAAGTTGAT
The DNA here is from genome assembly GCA_964602075.1 of uncultured Planctomycetia bacterium. Classification (GTDB taxonomy): domain Bacteria; phylum 4484-113; class 4484-113; order JAGGVC01; family JAGGVC01; genus JAGGVC01. Next base: position 17,493 of record CAZRQJ010000010.1, on the reverse strand, counting down.
AACCGCCTTTATAACCTCGAAAACTCTTAATATAGCCGTTTTGTCTCAAACTTCGAATAACCTGCTCGAGGAAGCGGTACGGGATATCCATTTTTTCAGACAGCTCACGCGCTGAAAGCGTTTCCGCACCGTTTTGCGCTAAAGCGATTAATACGCGGACGCTATAATCTGTTTTACGAGAAATCCTGATGGCAATCCACTCCTTAGTTAGTTATGTCAGTGTCATGTTTACCAAAACAAATTAATATGTCAATAAAAAACCGTCAATAAGTAAATGATGTTGAGGTACTTGTTGAGCTCAAAATTGCTTCTAAATACGCTGTAATCACGTTGACTGAATTTGCGCTCTTGTAATCCATTAAAATAAATTGAAAATCGCAGTATAATAAATGTATGGGTAAGAACTTTATCTTTTTCGTTATATTTTTTTGTTGTGTTTTGAACTCTAGCGCTATAGCCGCTGACGGTGTTCGGTTAGGCGTACTGGAGTTCGAAAATATTACCGGGGACACCACATTTAAATGGGTCAGCAGAGGAATACAAGAATCTCTTTCATCGAAACTTGCTTCACTGCCTAATGTTGTAGTGATTGAGCGAGGGCAGATCAACAAAATACTTGAAGAGCAAAGATTACAGATTTCCGGTTTTGTTGATACGAATACTGCCGTGGAAGTTGGCAAGGTAATTGGGATAAAAAAAGCTGTTACCGGCAGCTATCAAGTGTCATCTTCAGCAATACTCATTAACGCGCGCGTTGTTGATGTTGAAACAGCTGAAACTGAAGAGGGATTTGAGGTTCAAGGCGGCGTAGATCAAATTTTCACTCATTATACTAAGCTCGCTACGGACCTTTCGGGCGCGCTTGATTCAAGCGGAGGTTCAACGCCTGTTCAAGTTGATACTCTTGCTACACAAGCAAAACAAGAGATTACCAGACAGGATACAAACAGCTTCAGCGCTTATGAGTACTATACTAAAGCTAATGAAATTGCCTTTGGGTCAGATTCGTGGATCACAGCGATGATTGACTTGATTGACAAAGGCAAAGAAGTGAGTGACTCGCCAGAAACAACCCAGCAAGCCATCGATCTTCTTAAAAAAGCTGTAGAGGTTGATCCCAATTACGCGCGAGCATGGGCGTTACTAGGAATGTCTTATGGCGTTAACAACGAAACTTCAAATGCTGAAAACGCTATGAACAAAGCCCTAGCGCTAGCCAAAGACGATCCATTTATCTTATGTACATTCGGTGTATTCGCTGGATTCAGTATGACTGTTGCGACGGATTCAAATAAGTCACTAGCAGCGTTTCAACAAGTTAGACGCGACTTTCCTAACACATATTATTCAGGACTAGCTAGTCTATTTGTTGTCTTAGTCAAGATTAATCAAGATATGAATTGGATGTTGAGTAATAATGCCGAAGGATTAACTCTCTTAACCGAAGCTCGCACAAACATGCCTGAAGCTGGGTTTGTTCGTGCGTTCCATGGGATGTTCGCAATTCTCAATCTCTTTACCGAACTCGAAACAACATTCGCTGGTGACAACCTTTCTTTAAGCACTGTATCAGGAGCGAAGCGTAAGCTTGATGTAGCGGTTATTGACATAGATGACTATATCAAATACTATCCAAACAGCATGTTAGTTCAAGATATCGGGGCGTTTCTGCCAGACGCCAAAGCACTTCAGGCAATGTTTGGAGCTCTTGAAACCGTTATGACCATTCAAGAAAAAGTGGGCGGAGATCCGTACGGGGTCAGTAACCTTGCCGACACGGACAAGAGTAAATACATAGCTTCGCTTAAACTCAATAAGAACGCGATGGATGATTACAAACAGAATTACCCACAAGGGCAGATGGTACCAATAATTGACGCCGATGTATTGCCGACAGTGGATTTGTTTATTCAGTCGCTCGAAAGCGACGACAGCGGTTACAATGGGTACGATGACGGTGGTTTCGGCAAAGACTATGGGCAATTTACCGATCAAGACGGGTACGATCAGACTTACGAAACAGGTATGACTCTCGACGAAGGTCTTCTTACCGCAAGCGATTATCTGATAAACGGTTACACGTACGAAGCTATCGACTTGCTTGCCGCGTTGGATATTGAATATCCAAACATTTACGAAATCTATTACTTGATGAGTATGGCTTTGATTACAGCAGGCGACATGGAAACAGCAGCAAGTTTGCTGATTACTACTTTAGATATGTGGCCTAATCAACCCGATCCATACTATTGGATTGGATATATGTATGATTACGCAGGAGATTATGCGACCGCTTACGATTACTATACGACATACTTGAATCTCTCTCCACAAGGAGACTTTTCCGTCGATGCTTACAATCGAGCAATCGAAATTGAGAATATGTATAACAGCTATTCTGGTTACTAAATGGTGCTTGTAGAGCAGAAAGAGCGCTTGTTGCGCCCTTTTTGTGTTTACTTCATAAACAGCATAATCGTCTATAAACCGTTCCTTATTGTAGAAGCGCCTCGCTTGAGCGCTTCAATGTTCATTGGAATAAGATTGTGGCGGTATTCCGGAAGCAATCTCTCCAAAGCAAGCTCGATGGACTTAAGTTCAACTAAGTGTAGTGCTTCGTTCAATGCTCCTAAAGCAACCATACCCGCCAGAACCGGGTGTCCTAATTCTTTTGCTACTGCCGCTGTATCAAGATAGTATGAGTGGATATCGCTTCTCTTTGATTTATCTATGATGAGTGAGTCGTTAACGATGATTGTTCCACCGCTCTTTATCTTTGGCTCAAATTTGTGGAAACTTGGAAGGTTCATTACCATGACAGCGTCCGGGGTGTCAGTAGTTGGACTTCCTATAACAGCATCGCTGATAATAACGTTACAGTTTGCAGTTCCGCCGCGCATTTCAGGACCATAAGACGGTATCCAAGCGACATTACGATCTTCAATCATACCCGCATAAGCATATGTCATGCCTAGGGTCATTATCCCTTGACCACCAAATCCAGCAAAAATCATTTCTACTAACATGTTACCTCCACAACCGATCAAACATCCTTTTGAATAGAACTAATAGGGCAGGGGATCGGTCACTCTTTTTCGTCTTTTTCACTAGTAAACACATCTTTGTAAATGCCAAGCGGAAAGACAGGCGTCATAACTTCGTCGATAAACTTATTACCCTCTAGCGGCGACTGATGCCAGTTCGTGTTGCAGTTTGATAAAATTTCGACGATCCCAAATCCTTTTTTTTCCAGCTGTGCACGGAAAACTTTCTTCATGTATGCTTTAGCTTTCAGCAGGTTTCGCGGAGAACTCGATGACGCTCGTGCGGCAAAAGCGCAACCGTCAAGTTGTGAGAGGATCTCAACCATCCGAATTGGCCCGCCTGCTACAATCGGGTCACGGCCTAGCGGAGATGTCGTGCTCTTCATGCCGATCAGCGTAGTCGGTGCCATCTGCCCGCCAGTCATTCCGTAGATAGCGTTGTTTACGAATATTACAGATATCTGCTCGCCACGGTTAGCAGCGTGCATTATTTCTGCCATTCCTATGCTTGCTAGGTCGCCATCACCCTGATAAGTGAAAACAAACGCATCCGGATGTGCGCGTTTGACACCTGTTGCCGTGGCGGGAGCGCGACCGTGTGCACAGCTGATGAAGTCGCATTCAAAAAACCAGTAGCTGAAAACGCTGCACCCAACGCTCGCCATGCCTACTACGCGATCGTTAATTCCGAATTCGTCAATACATTCTGCAACCAAGCGGTGGATTGTGCCATGTCCGCAGCCTGGGCAGTATGTGAATCCGCGTTGTCTAAGAGCTTTCGGGCGGTTGAATATAAGTTTTTCTTCTTTTTGTTCTCTTACAGTAGTTGCTTTAGACATTAAAAAACCTCCTAACGAATCGGTGTCCAAAGAGTTTTGGGATAATTCGGATCTTTAAGCAGTACTTTCAACAAATCTTGAATCTCGAGTGGCGTGAATATTAAACCGCCATGCTTTGCGGCGAAATGAATCGGTACACTGTTTCCAACGACAAGTCTTACATCTTCTACCATTTGCCCCCAGTTCATTTCGAGAACTAGAAGCGCTTTATAGTTCTTAGCGATTTCGTCAAGTATTTTATATGGGTATGGCCAGAGGCTTATCATCCTAAGCATCCCAACCTTTAAGCCTTCTTCTCTAAGATGACGAACCGCAGTTCGAGCGACACGTGAACTCGTTCCGTATGTTACTATTAACACTTCTGCGTCTTCTGTTTGAAACTCCTCATAATACTGTACGTTTTTCCTAATTCTATCGTATTTCTCTATCATTTTCACGTGCGCTATAGCCATGTCATCTGCATCAAGATATATCGTCGAGATTACATTCCGCGAACGCTTGTCTTGTCCGGTTCCTACAGCCCAGCTCTTTACAGGTGCGTCTTTAGGCGGAATTGTTGCAAGATCGACAGGTTCCATCATTTGACCAATTACACCGTCAGAGAGTATCAATGCTGGATTTCGATATTCGTCTGCTAGATCGAAGGCATGGTATGTCAGCTGTGCCATTTCTTGAACGCTCGCTGGCGCTAGTGTTATTGTTCTGTAATCTCCGTGCCCTCCTCCGCGAGTAGCTTGAAAATAATCGCCCTGGTGAGGTGCAATGTTCCCTAATCCAGGACCGCAGCGGACGATGTTGGCAACTACGCAAGGCAGCTCTGCCATTGCAATATAGCTTATACCTTCTTGCTTTAGCGAAATACCCGGCGATGAGCTTGATGTCATTGCTCGCATACCTGCTGAAGCAGCTCCGTATATCATGTTGATCGCTGACACTTCGCTCTCTGCTTGGATGAAGCTTCCGCCAGCTAATGGCATGAATTCAGACATATACTCTGTTGCTTCATTTTGGGGTGTTATAGGGTAACCGTAATAAGCACGTGCGCCTGCACGGATCGCGCCTAGACACATTGCATGATTACCCTTCATTAATTCTCGTTCATGAGCCACAACGGCCTCCTTAAAAAAATGGGCTGAATTCACAGCCCAAAATTGATCTACTTATAAACGCGTATGGCGACATCTGGACAAACAATCGCACATAACTTACATCCTGTGCACTTCTGCTGTTCGTCTATATACTCGACAGGGTAGAATCCCATTTGGTTTATTTCAGCTTTTGTGTAAAGTATAAGGTCATGAGGGCAAGCGGGTACACAAAGCTGGCAGCCTTTGCAGGCCTCCTTGATGACTTCGATTCTCGGCATGTCAACCTCCAAATAGCTATCGATCACCAGTGGACTGGAGTGAACACAAAGTGGATTTATCTAAGACTCAGACGTGCTGATTCGATTAGATAATATCATCTATAACATCGCAAATCAAACCTTTGTGAATTTAGAACTCAACGTCACAAAGTGTGCTACGAAACGCATAAGAACCAAGACGCAGATTAGCTTTGACAACATCTTTTAGTCATCTATTGCGTAACATTAAACGATCATCGGTATAAAGGTAACATAATATACCTTATGCGACACTACGATAGCGAATAGCACATCTGTTGTGGCCCTATTCCTTTAGTCCTATGAATCTATCAATTTAGTAATGATAATATAACTTGTGCGCACACTCTGTAACTCGACTTCTTTAAGGAGAAATCAACTTGAGCGTTGTGATGTTACAAAAGCACAAGTTGAAAGATTGATTCAGGCTGTCTTTATTAAAACCGGGATAAATCTTATATATTACAAAGAGGATTACATTTATAAGCATTTCTCTGACATTATGTTAAAAAATGAGATTCATTCCCCAGACGTGCTTATAGAAAAGATTGAGGCTAGTGACTTATCTAAGTCAGACAGTTTTATTAATGCAGTAGTAGATTTAGTTCCAGCGAGATCTACTCGTTTTTTTAGGGACTTCTACGCCTTCGACAGTGTTATGGAGTTGTTCTCAACACCGCCCTGCCCTAGTGATCTAAAAATATTGAGCGCAGGTTGCAGTTCCGGCGAGGAGTCGTTTTCGATAGCCTTATCCCTATTAGATAAAAAGTACCATCTGAATAATGAATTCAAGATTTCAGCTGTCGAATTGTCTCCTCATTTGCTGGACAGAGCAAAGACAGGTGAGTACTCAATTATCTATCTGGATCAGATACCAAGTATGTATTCAAAGCATATTAAAATATCAAACGATCAGTCTTGCTTTTCTTTTTCGAACGAAGTAATAGAACGCGTTGAATTTGTTCTAGGTGACTTGATAGATTCTGATAAAAATTTCTTTTCACCAACTAGATACCACTTAGTTTCACTACGTTATGTAGTCATTTTTATGAAGCCTGATATCGCAAAGATTGTACTGACAAATGTATCAAATTCTCTTACCCCGGGCGGGATACTCTGGATGGGTGTAGGTGAGTTCATAGAGCTTCCATCTCACTATTCACTTAAACTTGTCGATGCTAGCATCTACAAACGCGTATGATATCCTGTTATAATTAAGACTTCTTGGAGGTTGATATGCTACTTAGTTGTAAACTCAAGCAGTATCTTCTTTTTAAAGTTGTTTTCTTTGCAATACTTGCTTTCATCGCAGGCATCGCTGCAAACATAATTATGAACAACATCATCGCGATTTGGATTGGTATTGCCGCAAGCGTATTAATACTTCTTCCATACTTGAGTCTTCTTATTCTACCGCCAAGGTTAGTGATTCACGAAGACAGTATTAAGTTAAGAGAATATCGCTTTTTTGGCATCTCTGTTGACGAACAGAGTGTTTCTTATTCAAAGATAGCGCTTGTCAAAAAGGCTGAAGGCTTATTTTTTAGCACAATCATTGTCGAAACAAGCGGCGGAGATCGCGATTTGAAGTTTTCCGAGTTGAAGCGCGGCGACGCAAGAAAAGCTTACGAAATTATAGAGAAATTAAGAAAACAATCCCCACAAACGTATTAGAAGTTTTTGGCTATGACATTGACAAGAATGCTATTCTGATGAGTATGTTTCAGGGCAAAAGAAAGATAACTCGCACAGTGCTTGTAGGCGGTATCGAAATAGGCGGCGGTAACCCGATAGTCGTGCAGTCTATGACGACTACTAAACCACGCGATGTTACGGGGACAATCAATGAAATTCAGCGGTTAGCAGACGCAGGATGCGAACTCGTTCGGCTTGCAGTGCCAGAAGAATCCGATGCTCAAGCGTTAAAAAATATCATTTCGCTGTCACCTTTACCCATTATAGCCGACATTCATTTCAGTTACGAATTGGCGATTGTCGCTGCTAAGGCGGGTATTCATAAACTGCGTATCAATCCTGGCACGTTTCGGTCGCGAAAAAAGCTCAACGAGTTGATTCAGATAATAAAGTCGGATCATATTCCTATTAGAGTTGGCGCAAACAGCGGTAGCGTGTCTCCAGAATTTAGGGCATTATACAATGAGCAACCAGCTGAAGCACTTGTGCAAAGCACTCTGCAATACATAGACATACTAAATCAAAGCGATGTTATGAATATCGTTGTGTCTCTAAAGTCGAGTGACGTAATCACAACTGTGAAAGCATACCGTCGTTTCAGCGAATTGTCCGATTTGCCGCTTCACATAGGTATCACCGAAGCGGGACCCGGCATAGTTGGGGCCACGCGAAGCGCAGTAGGAATTACGTTGCTCCTGTCTGAAGGAATCGGAGACACGATAAGAGTGAGTTTGACAGGTGATCCAGTAGATGAAATCAAAGCGTGCTTCGAAATACTAAATTCACTTGCCTTACCCCATCGTCATCCGTACTTGAAGCTTATTAGCTGCCCGACTTGCGGCAGAATAAGTTATGATTTGATTAATCTAATCTCTGACATAGAAAGAGAACTGCTTCTTGTAAAGAAAAATATCAGTGTCGCAATCATGGGTTGTGCTGTCAATGGTCCCGGCGAAGCACGCGAGGCGGATGTCGGTCTGGCAGGCGAGAAAGGCATCTTCCTTGTATTTAAAAAAGGTAAGATTATCGGCAAAGGGTTAGCGCTCGATGAAGCGCGAAAATTGTTAATGAAAGAGATACATTCTTTATGATACATAAAGATGATAAATCTGTATGCTTAATAGTTCCAGCCTACAACGAGGCTCGTACTGTTTCAAAGGTTTTAAGCACAGCCGTCGAATCGGGGATGTTTGCAAAAGTCATTTGTGTTGACGATGGTAGCATTGATAATACTTACGAGGCAGCATCGAATGTTAAATCTGTAGTTGTAATTAAACAAACAAATTCAGGGAAGGCCATTGCGCTAAGAAGGGGTTTGAAAGAAGCTGGAGACTTAGAAATTTTATGCTTTCTTGATGCCGACCTAACAAATTTAACGATTGAACACATCAAGGCTCTTGTTACCCCTGTTATGGACAATGACGCGCAAGCAACAATCGGAATATTCTCTGGCGGAAGAGGCGCAACTGATTTTGCGCAACGGGTTGCTCCAATGATTAGCGGACAGAGGTGTTTACTCAAATCACTTTTGTGCGACTTCAATAAATGGGATGTGCGATTCGGCATCGAACATGCATTGAACGATCATCTGAAAAGCAAAGGGGTCAACATGTTGCGAGTTGAGCTTGTTGGTGCAAGCCATATTATGAAGGAAGAAAAGCGCGGGTTTATTAGTGGCTTCATTCAACGTATGCGTATGTACTATGAGATTTTCAAATACAACTTTACAAAACGCATGTGACTTTGTTTGCTAATCCGTTTTGAGATTTGTCTAAGTATCTTCACCCGGCACGGTTGGTCCGTCCCAGTGTTTAATTTTTGCGAAGTACTCCTTATAATGTTCAGCAAACTCGGTAGAATTTTCTGGATTGTGACACTTGATACAATAGTCTTTATCAATGACTTCTTGCAAAGGCTTAACACTACCCGTATTTGCTTCTGCATCCTGCATGTGACTTTCCCATACTCGGTAATGGCACGCTGTGCACTGCATAGGCACTTGGTGATCATTTAACGTGTCAAACTCGGTATGGCAAGATACACAATCAGGATTCCAGTTTTGTCCTTTGGCAATCAAAGTCTCAAGTGCTTTAGAATGTGAACTTTTCTTATATATTTGAAACGCCTCAGTGTGACATTTTTGACATTGAACCGAGTAAACAAATTCACGCCCAATAGGCTGGTTCTGTTGGTGAAATATTTTTTCTAAATGCGGTCTATAGTCGTTTAATATAACAGCGAGTAAATCCGAGCGTTCAGTAATCGTATCCTCAATCGAAATCTGGTTTTGGGATACGAAGTAGTCTTCTCCTTGATACATGACAGAGGTGATGCCGACGTACCTACCGTCTCTGAAGATGTTTTGCCAGTTTTGACCAATTTCAGACTTTACACTTCTCACCGAAGATTCACCGCGACGCGGATTGCCCGATAACCAGAGCTTAATTTCTGGTATAGCAGACATGGCTTCCTTGATAGTTTCATCTTCCGCTTCAACGAGGGCAATCCAAAGATCTGCCTTATCGGCAAAAGTAACTACAAGGTTTTTTAGCGTATCTCGTATTGGTAGCGCAAAGTAACCTCTATCTTTACCAGCGATTGATTCTAACCATTGCGGATCGGTAGCTGCAAGTATGCCGATTTTAAAATTGCCTTTTTCAATAAACAAAACAGGATTTGCTAGCCATTTGAGCTTCTTCACGGGAGATGTCCCTGTAACTTTGGCATAGAAATCCGAGCAATCAAGCTTATCTGCGGCGTTTAGCGTACTTACATTTGTCAGTTTTTCTTCAATAATTACGTCCTGCGAGGTTGCATCAACAAGAATGTTAGACGAAACAAACGGAAAGTCCGCGATGTCAGCCCATTGAGTCAATGTATCTACTCCGAAAAGTGCTTCATAACACCCGATATTCAGGGCCGAATAATCCATAAGATTCATCATTTTTAGTATTATTCCGGCTTTGAAGCTCGATAGTTCTAGTGTGTCAGGTAGCAGTTTTCCCCCGTCTAACATGAGCATCTGTTTTTTATGCGCAGCATAATCGTCAATTATCGTACCCCGGCGTGCAAGCCCTCCCAGTTGCTTAGTTGAACACCCGCAAGTTTCCATTTTTCCGTTAGTGTCATAAGAATAAACGATATACATACTAGATTGATCGAGTTCGGTAAGTTTTGCATTATTGGTCGCATTCTCTGTTTTACTTTGAGTGTTTTTGTTTGCACTGCCAGTGCCGTCATCGTTATCTTCTTTACAACTAAACAAAGAGCAAAAAAGAAACAAAACAACCGCAAACAAAATTCTGGTTAGGGGCTGCATCGGCATCCTCCAAGTGAAGTCTATATATACTACCCAATAACTTGTGTTAACAAGTTGTTTGTAAGTGCGTATTTTACTTTGCTACCTTGAACACTAATTCAATCTCGACTGGAGCGTCTAGTGGCAACGATTTTGCTCCGATTGCCGCTCTTGTGTGTTTCCCCGCATCACCGAATAGTTCAACTAGAAGATCACTCGCGCCGTTAGCTACTTTGGCATGATCGTGAAAATCAGAGGCGCAAGCAACAAATACACGTACACTTACTACTTCGCAAAAAGAGGATAGTGAACCATTAAGATGCTCTTTCAATAAGCTTAGTGCGTTATATACGCACTGTTTTGCGCATTCCTTCCCTTCCTCCAGCGTTATGTTTGCGCCGAGTTTACCTTTGTGTATCAAATTACCATCTTTAAGCGGGATTATACCCGAAGTGAAAACAAGCTGTTCTACTTGCTTTATAAAGACATAGCTTCCTACAGGTTGAATCGGGGCGTCTAGAATAGCCTCAATATCTTTGAAATCTGTTTGCATCTTAACCTCCAAAAAAACCAAGCGTAGCAAACTAACAAGATTCTACTAGTTGAAGGTGTAATTGTGAAGATGATTAACTAATTTCTTTTGCTCACATATGGATTATCCGCCTCAAAAAATCGCCATTCCAGGTCTATCCCCCTAGAAACTCCGATTCGTGTTGCTGAATTAATCGTTATTTTTTCCGGCAGTGGTTTTGGCAATAAAAACAGTTTCTCGTTGCCTTTATCAAGCAAATCTATTCCGTTCATTTCTTTTGTAATGTTCAACTCCCGGCAGAGCTTTCCCGGACCTGCACAACGTTTAGTTTCTGCGTTTGATAGAAGATTTTTGTGGTTAACTGTTTCTACTTGATTGATCGGTTCTATCGCCCGAATTAGAATAGCCGATCCTTCAGCGGCTTTACCGCAAACGATATTGGCGCAATAATGCATGCCGTAAATCAAATACACGTATAGCAGTCCATAAGTTTCATACATTGTTGAGTTTCGTTTTGTTTTGCCACGGTAAGTGTGGGAACCCGGTTCTGATTCATGGTATGCTTCAGTTTCAACAATTCTATACGTTTCGATTTCATTACTGCGGATGCGTACTAACCTGCAACCAATAAGTAACTGTGCAACATCACAAGCATGCCCCGATAAAAAACTGAAGTAATCTAAGGTTGCTCGCTCGTCTTCCACTCTAGATCTCTTGTCTAGATTCAAAGTCTTTTGGAGTAATGTATAGCGTACGCGCCCTGCCCTTTCCGCGACTCACTGATGTTAAATAAGGATGGTTAGTCAGGAATTTATGTACAATTTTCCTTTCTTTTGGAAGCAAGTTTTGGATCGGTCGTTCCTTGTGATCACTTTCTATCTCACGAATGATTTTCTTCACCATTCGAATAAGAGACTCCTCGCGGCGAGCGCGATATCCGTTGACATCAAGAAGTACGATTCGGTTGATTGGAAACTCGCGGTTGAATATGACACTGATAATCATTTCTAGTGCATCAAGAGTTGCGCCATGGTGTCCGATGAAAAAACCGAATTGCTTACACCGTATATCTATCTCAAACTCCGAGTAGTCGCGGTTCGGTTTTACAGCGACACGAGCGCGGTTATCAAACAAACTAATAACAAAACTAGCTGCTTGGTTAGCCAATGATTTAATTTGTTCTGACGCGTACGCGTAGTATTTTACGTCACCATCTCGATCGATTCTTTCGATCAATATTTCGCATGGCCCGAAGTGCTCTTGTGCTAGTCGACGCGCTTCTGAATCGTCGCTTCCTTGCCACTCAAATACTTCAAGTTGTTGAATCTCCATATTTATCCTGCTAACGCTTGATGCGATTACGTTTCGGCTTGGGTTTGGAGTCAACCGTTTCCGCGCCGTCGGGTATTGTAGCACCTTGTATCGAGACTTGTGAACTAGCTTTTTGAGCCGAGTCATCGTCATTCTTCTGCTTGTTTTGCTTAGTCTCAGCCTTAATCAAGTTTTTATACATCGCTTCGAGATCGCGTTTCTTGATGTCAGCTATGGCAGTATTCATAATTATTCTGTACTCAACTATCGAAAGTAAGTTTTGTGTTATGAAATAAAGCATCGCTCCTGCTGGAATTATCATTCCAAAAATCACGATAATAAAAGTCATGATGTTTGGGTTAAATGGCGGTTTTGGAGTTTCAACATTAACGCCTAAATCGATTTTTGGTAAATGTTTCTGAACTACTTTCATTTGATGCTGGTAGAACAAACTAGTAGCGATATAGCCAACGACTATTGTAAGCGCTGGTAAGTATAGAAATACGTTATAGTTGTTTACCATAAAATTTACTATGCCAGGCGCATTCAAATTGATAACTGCTTCCATTCCCGGGTATTGTCCCATTTCGGCGGCTGGAAGCGCAGCATACATCAAATGAATACCAAGGAAATGAGCGTCACCGAAAACATCTGGATTGTACAAAGCTTTGAATACTGCAAAGAAAATGGGCATTTGTATTAAGAGTGGTAAGCAGCCGGAAAGGGGGTTAATCTTTAACTCTTGGTAAAGCGCCATAACCTTTTTATTGGCAAGCTCTTTATCACCTTTAAATCTTTCAGTCAGCTGCTTCTGCATAGGTGCAAGCACCTGCATCCATGCCATACCGGTGAATTGAGCCATACTCATTCTGAACAACAGCAACTTGACTATAAGCGCTGTCAGAATAATCGCAATGCCCCAGCTTCCCGTGAATACATGAAGTGTTACGATGATCAAAATTACTAGGTCAATGATCGGGCCCAGAAGTCCACCTGTTGCAACAGGTGCAGTTTGAATCGGCCCATAAGTAATTTTTTCTTCGACTGAAGTTTGTAAGATCGAAAGCAAGTTTACAAATGGAAGTGAAAGCCTCATTCAATTACCTCATATCAGCGGATCATGACCGCCCGGAAAGAAAGGATTGCATCGGATAATCCGCTTAAGCGCTAGCCAACTGCCTTTGAAAATTCCGTATTTTTCGACAGCCTCAAGCGCATAAGCGCTACAAGTTGGCGTGAACCTGCAAACGGGTGGGTATAACGGTGAAATGCGACACCTGTAAAACTTGATGAATGCTACGAGCATCCGTTTCAAGCTCTCTACCACCTATAACAAGCTCATCATCCTATACGTTTCGATTTCGATTTCCTTATACGGGATCTCGTCAATCGAAGAATTTATATAAAGAACAATATCTAAATCGGTTCTTAGCGTCGCAGTAAGGTTGGATAGAATACTACGCAATCTTCTACGGATTAGATTCCGTGTTGCAGCAGAACCAGCTTTACGTGTTACAACAATTCCGATTCGCGTTATAGCAACCTCATTTCTGAGGTAGTGAACGCGGAAGTACGCTCCACGCAAAGTTTTTCCCTGCTTAAATACACGTATGAAATTCCGCGCATCCTTGAGTGATGCGAAGTGCTTCATCAAACAGCCAAACTCGCGCGTCCTCTTCTACGGCGAGCCTTGATGACACGCCTGCCCTGCGGAGTAGACATTCGGCTCATAAAACCATGAACCCTTTGTCTGCGTCTTTTCTTCGGTTGATATGTACGCTTCATAGGTTAACTCTACTTGTGATTGCTCTTAAATTGAATCGGAATACTATCATGATTGCGATGCTATAGCAAACAAAAACAACTCGAAGATGAATCTTGCAAAAAAATTAACAGAAGTCTTCTCTGATAGATGTTAAAATACAGCTATGTTCAAACTGAGGATTTTTTTAGGTGTTCTCCTGCCTTGTTTGATGTTTTGTGTTGGATCGTCCACGCAAACAAACGCACAAGCGACGAATCCCATTGATCAATCAATTCTTGAGGCGAGTGCTATATCTGTTGAGTTTCCATTACCCCTTGAACGACCCACACTCACTTGGCTTCTTAGACACAAAATGAAATTCAACGAAGAGGATCTCGTTAAGCGTTTTTTAAAAGGCGAAATCACCAAGCAACGAATAGTGTCTTCTGTGTATGGTGATGGGACTGGCTATCTCTCAAAGAAAAAAGGCGATGTAGAAGCGCACCTTAAGATATTCAAGTATGGGTTTGAGTATCAAGTTGCTGCAAAAAACATTAACAAAGGAGTTGCCAAGTTTATTCCGGTTAGCGGCGAAGCAGAGTCCGGAGCTACAATGTTCGACCAAGGGTATACTGGATTTGAATACGTTGGAAATGTACGTGGAAAGTGGCTGTCTGTTTATACCACCGAAGAAGGTAAGTCGGTCGCACAGAAATACTTGAATGATTTGGTAGGCACAATTGGCAATCAAGGAAATGATTTCACTGTTAAGAATGAAGCAGTTATGGAGAAAATTGAAGACGGGTTGTTTCTCTTGAATGTTAACAAGTATTTTCGCGGTGTTCAGCTACTCGATGATTATATTCAGATTAGTTTGGATGCTGACAAAAAAGTAGTTGGAGTATCGTATTTCTGGGACGATTCATTGGTGCCAGGACCGCCTCCCCCCGGTGATAAATTAATCGTCGACGCTGGTTATGCGGTAAACCAAGCAAAGAAGTGGGTTATCCAGCAGTCAGACGGTTATCCACCACATCTAACTCTTATGAAAATGCGGTTGGGCTACATTACAATGCGAGGTGATTATGTTACAGTGATTCCAGTATGGCTTTTAGCTTGCTCGTGGCAACATAAAGTAGGAGCAGATATGGATGTAATGTCTCCGGGTCTACGTAGAGATAAGCCAACTATGAAGAGATTCGTTGAATGGCTTGAAACATACGATACCTACATCGCTATCGAAGCGATTAGTGGATTGCCTACGGAGTTGTAACTAACTAACCCTTGAATCTAGGAAAGGGTATGAAATATTTTAATCTATTCGACTTACAGGCCAAATCGGTAATCAAACTTGCACGTGAACTATCAACCTTTTATGGACACCGAGAAATAGAGCCAGAGCATATTCTTCTAGCGATACTGATGACTCCGAAGTGTGCAGCGAACGATTTACTTGTGAATATTTGCAGAAATACTGCATCAATTAGGATTAGACTTGAATCAAAACTCACAGAAAAAAGCGAATCTCACATGGCGGATATCAAACCAGGATTTTCGCGACGTTCTGTTCTGCTGCTTACTCAATCTTTTCAGGAAATGTCTAGAAAAAACAGTGCTTACATAGCTACGGAACATATCCTGTTAGCTCTTTGCTTTGAACGTTTCGGGGTGATTGCCAAGCTGTTTTCTGAATTCGAAGTTAGTCGAAACATCATTGATTTTTGGATAACTGCAAAAAGTCAATTTGATGCAACCCGCGAGGCGGACCGTGAAGATGAAAGTGAAACGACTGACGTTATAACATTACAGCAAGAGCTTGAGACAAGGGTCAATGTACATCCGCTTGTGAAATTACTTGATATTACTGCCGAAATGAGTGTTGTTACAATTGTTAAGAAGTACTTAATCGAAACAAATTGCCCCGAATTGGAGCTAATTAAACCAAGCGGCATTGTCAAGGCTGTTTTGTTAAGCGATTTCATTAAAGATTTGAAGCCTTTTGAGGAGTTAAACTCAAAAGGTCTGACAATAGGCAATATAAGTGAGCTTAAACAGATAGATCTCTTTGAGTCGATGTTTATAGACGATTCGATGAGTGCTAATGATACAAAGGCAGCTAACGGTTCTGAAACACATAACATGACATTCTTGAGGTTGAACTTAGATTGTTTGGTTGTTGAGTTCATTTTGGGTTGCGCTCTCTCTAGTTCGGCTCATAGGGAATCTCTTGTTTCACCTGAACGTCTCATTGTTTTCTTTTTGGAGCAGTCGTTGGAAAAGAGGCTTAAGTAACCTTGGGTTTGGATATTAGATTGGGAGCAGTTCACACACAAATTTATTGTTAATAACGGTGTGTCATATTTGTATGTGCAAAAAGCGAGTAGTCGTTGCGATGAGTGGTGGTGTAGATAGCACTGTCGCTGCATTTCTTCTTGTGCGGCAAGGTTACGATGTCATTGGAATGACAGCTAAACTGCTACCTGACTCCTGTTCAAACGACAAGGGTAGATGTTGTAGTGATGAAAGTACACATACCGCTAGGCGAGCCTGTGACTACCTCGGTATCCCTCATCATACGTCGAATCTGGTGAACGAGTTCCGCCAAGAGGTAGTGAAGCGGTTTGTAAATGGATATCAAAATGGTATAACACCGAATCCATGCTTAGACTGCAATAGGTTTATTAAATTTGATTTGTTTTTTAAGTTTGCTAAGACGGTTGAAGCCGAGATGCTGGCAACCGGTCACTACGCACGAATAAAAGATGGCCTTCTTTTGAGAGGTATTGACACTTCAAAAGATCAATCATACTTCCTAGCCGTTATATCGCGCGATCGAATGAATCAGATTCTGTTCCCGCTAGGAGTTTACAACAAGACTCAAGTGAGAGAAATAGCAAAAAAAGAAGGATTCGCCAGTGCCGAGCGACCTGATAGTCAGGATATTTGTTTCACATCGAAACGCCCTGATTTCAACAACCTTTGTGCTAACTTCGATATAGGTGAATATTCTCCGAAAAAGGGGCTTATAATTGACGAAACAGGACTTGCACGTGGCGGACACACGGGTATTGAATGTTTCACGCTTGGGCAGCGACGCGGAATGAAGGTTGGGATGGTGGAACCTAGATACGTTTACAATATTGATTCAAAGCGCAATGAAATTCACGTTGCACCGCGTAATTTCAAACCCGTGTTCAAGGTTATCTTGAAAAACTGTAATTGGATTGCATCCGATTTGATTAGTGAAGAGAGAAAATTTGAATGGAAGTTACGGTATCGGTCTAAGCCAGTGCTAGCTTCAATTCGGTTTAATATTAGTACTCTACAAGATCAAGGCAATCCTTTGAACAACGCAATATTGACCTTCGATGAACCGCAGTATTACGTAACACCAGGTCAATGGGCTGTCGCATACGATCGTGAAACTGTTGTAGGTTGTGGCGAGATTGAAAGCCCGTTATAAAGCAATTCCCTCTTTCATTTTAATCCAGATGATAGAATTCAACCGTGCGTATTTTATTTACAGGCGGCGGCACTGGCGGTCATGTCTATCCAGCTTTGGCTGTGCTTGACAGCCTTCGTCAACACGCTATCGAAATGAACGGATCCTGCCCGGAAGTTCTTTGGATAGGAACTAACCGGAAAG